>JABSQY010000001.1 GCA_013215525.1 Nanoarchaeales archaeon
AAGCAATGCTATGAGCCAGAAACCTGGATCGGTGAAAAAACTAACAAAGTCTCCACCGTGGGGTATTACAAAAACAGGCACTGTAATAATGGCGTCCAATAACATGGTGATAATGAACATACCAATGCCAACCAATAATCCTTTGGTCTGGAAGTCTTTCTTTAAATAGAATGAAGCTCCAATAATAGAAGCGGGAATAATTGCAAAGGCCAAAACAAAATTTGCTTGTAGTTCTGGATTTGACATTACAGGAACGAAGAATGATGTTAAAAAAGCTGCCACGCCAATTGCATAGGTAATAAAGCCTGCGATGGCCACTCTTTTTAGATTTAAATTTTTCATGATTTTGTATTTATTATTTGATTCAATAATTTTTTATTTATTAATTATATTTTTTATAATAAAATCAATTATAAATAATCATTTTGGGAACGTTTGGGTTGATTATGATTTACCAATAATTATATATTTGGTTATGTTTAGTATATTTTTTATTTTTAATATAATTTTAGAATTTATAATTAACGAAATAAAAAATCTAAAATAAAATAAACACTAACAACTTCGAGTGGAACACAATTATCGAACATAGAAAAATTCTCATTAATTTTAATTTTGTAATTTAGAATTGTAATAGTCATCCGTGTTGCAAAAAGCAACACGGCATACTTTAAATGACCTGGCCCAGATTTGAACTGGGGACCATTCGATTATCAGTCGAACATTCTAACCGGGCTGAACTACCAGGTCAATATATATTTTTTAAGTCATCCACGTTGCCAGAAGCAACGCGGCATACTTTGAGCGCCTTGTGCAGGACTCGAACCTGCGACATCGTGGTTAACAGCCACGCACTCTACCTACTGAGTTAACAAGGCAATAGTATCGTAATAGTTAAACTTTCAACTCGATAAGAATAATTACTTAACAACCCTTTATAAAGTTTTCTCAACTCCCTTAGTTATGATAAAAATCAAGGGTAATATTATACTTTTAGGAACATCACACGTGTCCTCTAAATCTCAATTAGACATTAAAAATGCTATTGAGAAATATTCACCTCAAGTTGTAGGAATTGAATTAGATATTGACAGATTTAAATCTTTGATGTCAAAATCAAAAAACAAATCTTCTCCTAGTATTTTTACAATGATTAAAGACTTTGGACTAACTGGCACGTTATTTGCAATAATTGCTGGCTACTTTCAAAACAAAATTGGTAAAAAATTAAACATAAAACCAGGAATTGATATGAAAACAGCGTACACAATTTCAAGAGAACACAAAATCCCAACATCATTAATAGACTTAAACATAAAACATACGATGAGAAAATTATCAAACATTTCTTTTTATAATAAATTAAAAATGTTTATAACTTTAGTATTTAAATCTTTTAAAAAAGAATACAAAAAGAAATTTAAATTTAATCTTAAATCAGGCGTGCCAGATGAACATATAATATTAGAATTATTAGAAATTGTAAAAAAAGAAGTTCCATTATTTTATGATATTTTAATTGAAGATAGAAACAAATTTATGGTAAAAAAACTATTAGCGTTACGTGATAGACATAAAGATGGATATGTGCTTGCTGTGGTTGGTGCAGGGCACGTGAATGGGATGTATAAATTATTAGATGAACAATTAATCGAAGACAAACACGTAACTGTAAATAGAAAATTTAAAGTTACAATAAAAAGATTAAATTAAAATTGTGTATACAAAAACTTTTTATTCTTCATTCTTCAATCTCTAACATAAAACGTAAAAGCAGAACTACAGCGAAGTCAATTTCGCTTCAATTAAAACTTCTTTTTCAGATTTTTCCAAGAGTGCCGAATTTATTTGGGCGGATTAATAGCATCGCTATATTCGATACCCAAATAAATTTGGTGCTATTGGTAAAATGTGGGAAATCGTGTAAGCAAGATAAAGTTAATAGAATTGAACTGAATGTTCAACTAATTTCTGATTAACATATGTAAATTTAGCAGAAAAGAATTTCTTTTCATCAACCCATGGAAAAAATAATTTATCCCCCTCCCACATATTTAAATCAAATAATTTTTCATTCTCAATCCAACACAACTCGCCTTCAACACAATCAATTAATTCTCCACTATACTTTTCGCATTCAAAAACATAACAAGTCCAATCTGTATCATCACGTAATTTAGGGAGTGTAACAATCCCTGCAAGTCGAATATCATTAATATCTAAAGTAAGTCCACTCTCTTCAAATACTTCTCGAATAATACAATCTTCTGGACTTTCAGTATCTTCACATTTCCCACCAAGACCAAGCCACAAATCTTTATGAAAATCATTTTTCTTTTTTGTTCGGTGGAGCATTAAAGTTTTATTATTCTCTTTATTACGGATATAAATTACTGTCGCTAATTGGTTCATATTATTTTAAAACCTCATCAATATTTAAATTGATGTCATTAACATAAATTTTTCCATCAACATTTTCAATAGAAAATATTTCATTATCAAATTCAACTCGCGACACCTCTTTTAATTCTCCATCAAAAAATGTTACAACTGCAACACTGCTAAAATCAAATGTTGGTAGAATTAAATATCTCTTATTCTCAAATGTATAAAACTCAAATATATCTAAATTACGTGAACCAATTCGATGTGTTGAATAACCATTCAAATTTGATACTTGTACAAGTGATTCATTAACAATTTTAAGAACTTCAAGTTCTCCAAGAACGTGAGGTTTTACAACATTAATAATATAACTATTTTCAAAGCCTAAAACGTGTCGCCAACCTGATGATAAAACTGAACTTGAAAAAACTTGAACTCCATTAAAATCAAAACCTACAATCTGCGACCCACGACCATCTCCAGACAAAGTTGTAATAATTAAATTATCTGAAACAATTGGAAACAAACCTTCAAACACTTGTGGAGAAAAATTAATAACATTAATTTTATTTATATTATCTATTTCATTAGAATTAAAATACGTTAAAGTTTCACTCTCAATGTTATCTCCAAGAATGCCGTGTTTGTACTTGTCTGTCGGATTTGTTAAAATAAAAGTATAATTATTATAATAAACTATTGTGTTGTCTGGTAATTGTTTGAATTCAGAATAATTTTGTAATTTTTCAAAACCTACATCAATTACAGTTGGTGTAGTAAAACAACCAGAAAATAAAGTAATTATTAACACTCCAATAATTAAAATAATTTTTTTCATATCTTAAAATGAATTTTAATATATATAAACTTAACTGATTATATTTTTTTGAATTTTGAATTTTTTGACTAACTTAATATATCATCTAATGTTTCCAAATGTTTTTTAATTTGTTTGAGCGAATAATCTTCTGTTTTAAATTTAATTGAGTAATAAGAACTAACTTCTTTTTTTAACCTTTCTTGAACTTCACTTGTTCGAATATATCTATCTGGTTCAAATTGAGAATACATATCATACTCCATTATTTGAAAACCAAACTTTGTAATATCATAATTATGATTTTTAAGTTTTTTCAAATCTGAATTAAATAAAATTGATTTTTTAATAATTTCGTCCATAGTTAAACATAAAGATTTTGTTCTAAAACTAAAATATATTGTGTGTATTTCATTTTTTTTATTAGAATAATCACTATATACTCCAAAATAAAAATTTATTTTATTATCTTCAATTATTTTAATATAAGTAAAATCAAAATCTGTTTCATCTTTATTTTCTGTTTTTTCATAATTTCTTTTTTCTAAAAAATTAAAACTATCTAGATCATATATTTTTTCCATTTTTATTTATTTTTAGATAAATTATATCTTATCAAATTTCTTTCAAGTTGTTCTTTTTTAAAATATGTTAAAGATATTCCTGTAAATGGTTGAAGTCCTGATTTTAATTTAATTTTTTTATTTTCATCATTTCTAAATGTGATTGAGCATTCATAAGATCTCCTAATCTCTGGAGCGGATGACCTAAAATGGGTCAAAACCTTTTCTAATTCAATTTTTACATTTTTTCCAATTAATTCAAAAGGAATTTGAATTGGACAATTATATATTTTAGAATCTAATTGAATAAAAGTTAAATCTAATGTATCATCATTTCGTTTCATAAATTCTTCTCTTTCTGCAAGTTCTTCACTATAGTGAAGTCTTCCTATTGATTGTGTATAATCTACTAGCATAATTGTATCAAAATAAACAATATTTTCCAATTTTCCCTCAACTGGTTTATTATTCACTTCTGCAATAAAATTTCTAAAATAATATGGTTGTTTAACATTTTTATATATAGGAGTATCTGTAAAATAATCTGGATACAAATCAAGACCGACAGGAATTGCGTTCCATAATAATTGTTTATATTCTTCCATATTCATATATTTAGTTTCCATAAAACAATATAGTTAATACATCAATATATATATAATTCATAACAATCATACGAAACATATATAAATATTAAAATAGTATTAAAATTATAACAAATGAAAAGAAAAATCATTAAACAAAAATCAGCGTACACAATAACATTACCAATCGAATGGATTCGTGATAATAACTTAACTGGCGCAGACGAAATTGAAGTAACTAATCAAAATAATGATTTAAACATCTCAACATCAAAAAATAATAAAAAAATAATTTCTAAACTAGAATTAAAAACAGGTTCCGAACATTATCATAGAATTTTAATAGAAAATGAATATCTAAAAGGATGTGATATAATAAAAATAAAATATTCAAACCAGGACACATTTAAAACAATTCATAATATTGTATCAAATCTAATTGGATTTGAAATAATAGAACAAAAAGAAAATTATTGTGAACTATTACAAACAGCAATGCCAACAGAAGATGAATTTAGTAGAATTCTAAATAGACTAGTAAATATTGTAAAATACTTAGGTGATTTTGTACATAAAAAAATTAAAGAAAATGATTTTGAAGATATGTTTGAAATAAAAAAAATAATTTCAGACATTAGAAGATTTTCTTTATTCTGTAGGAGGACAATTCATAAGAAAAATATTGTAACAAGAACTGAGCAAGTATTTTTAGACTTATTACTTGAAAGATTAGTAATTACGTCATATCATCATTATTTTATGTATGAAAAAATTAATCAAAACATTGGAAATGATACTATTTCAAAAAAAGTAATAGATTTTTATTTAGAATCTTTTGAAACATATAATTTATTTTTAAAAATGTTCTTTAAGCAAGATTCAAGTAGTTTTGATTTAATAAACCAAATGTGGGAAAAAATATACTTTAAAACTGGTCCAGAATTATTACTTAACGTAAATAAAAAAGAATCTATAATTATTTTTCACTCAATGAACTATGCTTATGAAACATTTTTAATGGCGCAACCAAACACGACACAAATAAATATTCCAAAAATAATTTAAAATCGTTTAACAATATCCATAACTTCTGGTATTGTTTTCTTATTTTCGTTGATGGAACGACGTAATTCCTTTACACCTTCAACTCCTTTAAAAAACCACATTGATTGTTTTTTAATTTTTAATTCTGGATTATAAGGTTCAAACTTATCAAGTTCCTCTAAATAATTCATAAATAATTCTTTTCTTTTAGCCTTTAAATCTTCATAAACTAATTTTTCACCAGTTTTTTTATAGTGATTAAACTGTTCAAAAATTAAAGGATTTCCAATTGCAGCACGACCAATCATCATAGCGTCACAGTGAGTGCCTAAATATTTATCAATATCTTCTTCAACTCTTATATCTCCATTCCCAATCATTGGAATTTCAATCCTATTATGTATTTCTCCAATTGCATCCCAGTTCGCAACTCCTGTGTATTTTTGTTTACCAGTTCTACCGTGTACAGCAAGCACCTCAGCACCTGCATCCTCAACTTCACGAGCAACATCCATGTAAGTCATCTTAGAATAACCAAGTCTAATCTTTGCTGTCACAGGTTTATCTAGGTGTTTTACAAGTTTAGAAATAATTCCTGCAACATTTTTAGGATCTTTAAGTAACATTGAACCGGAATCATTTCCAGTAACTGTCGCCGAAGGGCATCCAAAATTAACATCTATAAAATCAGCATTATCTCCAACAACATCAGCAGCTTGTACAAACACATCAGGTTTAGACCCAAATAGTTGAACTCCTGAAGTTTTTAAATTTCCACGTTGATATCTTGCAAGTGTAACTTTATCACGAATTAGTGCATCAATTGAAGTTAATTCAGAAATAGAATAGGATGCTCCCATATTTTCACAAATTTTTCTAAACGCAATATCTGTAACATCATCCATTGGAGCAAGTACGAATGGGTTACTTTTCAATAATTTTGCAGGTGAAACTCTTCTCATAATTAAAATAAAGCGTTTTATATTATAAATATTATTAATTTAAACACAATTTATTCATTTATATGTGTACTATTTATTTATATGTCCATCGCATCTTTTGTTTCTTGTATTTGACGACTATCTTTAAATGATAAAGCTTCGTCATCCTCCATTCTTTGATTAATTTGTTTTCTCGGACATTGTTTATCATTTTTATATAAATCTATTCCAACTCCAACAGTTAAACAAGTTCCAAAATATACTGTTGATGCAATTAGATACAATGCGGCATATGCAAATCCATTTTCTTGTAATTGTTCAACACCTGGAAATATTCCAAGTAAATCTGTATTTTGTATAAACTCAACTGCATGGGAAAATAAACTTTCTTCTAATTTGCCAGTTTTAACTTCATTCAAATGCTCAAGTGAGTTATGTGTGTTTGTAAATGATGGAATTAATCCTAACATTAAACCTTTTATTGTATATTTGAATTTATGTGCAAATGTTCTATCATCTCTTACTAATGTACCTATTCCCATTTCAGCCCATATGTGATCTTCTCTTTCCTTTTCAGTCCCTTCAAAGTTATTATTTGTTTGGGTGTAGGTTCCAACATAATTATTTTCGATTTTCATATTAATATAAATCTAACTTCAAATATAACTTAATGTCACCAACACAGTGACAACATTTATATATTATTAATAATTATACTTATTATGGAAAGTATTGAACTTTTAAAAAAACTAGGACTTACTGAATATGAGTCAAAAGTATATTATTCTTTAACAAAACTAGGAGAATCATCAGTAAAGGACATTGTACTAGATTCAAAAGTGCCTAGAAGTAAAGTTTATGAGATATTAGAATCATTAGAGAAAAAAAACAAAATTGTAACTTTACCAGTAACACCTAAAAAATTTAAAATCTTAGATATTGAATCAATAAATCAAGAAATAATTGATATGAAAGGGGCATACGCAGAACTTAAAGCTTTAGCAATGAATCCAAAAATAAAACAAATTGGGGATTTTTTCTGGATAATTAAAGGTCAAAAAGGAATTCAAGAAAAATTAGTATTAAATGATAAAAAAGTAAAAAAAGAAATAATTGGAACAAACAAATTTTCAATGAAATTATTTAATAATATTAAATCATTAAAAGAAACTGTGAACCGAGGTGTTCAAGTTAAAATGATTTCAACATTTGATATTAATAAAATTGACATATATAAAAAAAATTTAGAAGTTGGTGTACAAATTAGAATTTATAATGAAAAATTATATGGTCCATTTTTCCCAAGAATTACTGTTTTTGATGGAAAATCTGCAAGAATGACGGTTGGAGAACCAGAAGTTAAAAAAGGAGAAGATTACATAACGCTGTGGACTGAAAGTATGGTATTCTCTCAAATGTTTAGAAATTACTTGCAATCGATGTGGGAAAACTCAACACCTATTGAAGAGTATTTTGATAAATCAAAATAAATACTCACTTGTATTTTTTAATATAATTGTCTAATTGACTTTTAAAAATTAATCAAAACTAATGCTGCCAAAGTTAAAGCTCCTGCTGAGTACACTTTCCACGACAAATCAAACTCCTTTTTCTTAGCATCATAGATTGCATAAATTAAAATATGTAACGCTGACAATAAGATTAAAATTGATAAAGGTAACGCTTTAAACAAAAACACTTCTAAACTTGTAAACAAATAAATTACAACACCAAACACAAATAAATCTTTCATAGTAATTAATTTTGATTTTAAATCTTTTCTAAGATAATTAAAACTTAAAACGTAAAAGCAGAAATACTCGCGAAGCCATTTTTCGCTTCTAATAAAACTTCTCATTCATATTAAATAAGTCTTTCACTTATTTCATACGCCAAAAATTTCTTTTAAATTTTTACTGGATTTTTCAAGTATGCATGATTTTTGTATGTGGCGTACAATCTATATGTCGCCATCTTACATAAATTGGGTATAATTGGTAAAATCTGGATGATTGTGAAAGCAAGATAAGAACAAGAAAATAATTATCTTACATCTGTAAAAATAAAAAACTTTATATACTACTATGTTTTACATAGTAATATGTTATACCAAATGCAAATAACATTTAGATAAATAATGAACACACAATTCAAAAAAGGAGTATTGGAAATAGCTGTATTACACGTTTTAAAACTTAACGACAGTTATGGATATGAATTAGTAAGTAATATTTCTAAAAAAATTGAGATAACCGAAGGAACCCTTTATACAATCTTGAAACGATTTCGTGATGATAAATTAGTTGAAACATATTTAAAAGAATCAACAGATGGACCAACAAGAAAATATTACAAACTAACTAAAATAGGAAAAGAGGCATATAAACACCAATATATGGAATGGAAATATTTTGTTCATGAAATGAATGATTTTCTGGAGATTAAATAAAAATGAACAAAAAAGATTTTATAAACAAGTTAGAACAAAATCTAACTCACTTAAGTAAAATAGAAATCGATGAAATACTCTTTGACTATAACGAACACTTTGATGCCGCTAAAGAAAACGGACTCACTGATAAACAAATTGTAAAAAAACTTGGTAATCCAAAAACAATTGCAAAACATATTAAAGCAAATGATTTAATTGAAATCGCGCAAGCAAAGCCTTCATTGAATTCATTTTTACTAGCTATTTTATCAATATTAGGACTTGGTTTTTTTAATTTAGTATTTGTAGTAGGTCCACTATTTTTTATGACTGGAGCATTACTATTTGCACTATTTTGGATTTTAATGGCAATTTTTGCACCATTTGTAATATTTTTTGTAGTTCTAGGTGGATTTGCTAAATTGGGAATTCCACTACATTATGGGATGATCTTTGGACTTGGAGTATCGGTTGGTGGAGTATTCCTAATAATTGTTTGGACATATCTTGTAAAATTTATATTCAAACTTATACTACGATACTTAAAATTCAATATCAGTTTAATAACACGGAGAACTAACAAATGAAATATACAATAAAACAAATACTAATTATACTTTTTATAACTTCAATAACTTTAATGTCCATAGGTGGATTTACAGTTTTTGAAAAACTTATATCTTTGGATAATGTTGAACTAAGCACAGAACAAATAAATATTTTTCGAGAATTTGATTCTTCAGAAGTATTAACACTTAAAATTAATTCAGAAGATAAAACTATAATTAAAGAATCACAAAATGATAAACTATCTGTATCTATCTCAGGAGAAATTAAGTTTTTAGACAATGCAAAAAAACTATCTTCAAATCTACAACTAGATGGACACAATCTTGAAATCTATCGTTTTTTTGATGATACTCAAAATGCACTATTTAACTTTGCAAGATATGAAAAAGATTTAACAGTTACAATCTCAATTCCTAAATCATTATTACTAAATTTAGAAATACATAGAATTGATTCACTAGATGTTTCAGGTGTAAATTTTAAACTAATTAATTTAGATTCATATGATGCTTCAACAATTTTTACTAATGTGGAAGCAGAAGAATTAAAAGTTGACTTCACATATGGTGATGTAAAAATTTTAAATTCATACTTTGAAAAAATTTCAATAGATAGGTTCAGATACTCTAAACTAGATATTAAAAATGATAATTTAACTAGCTCAAAACAAATTAAAAAAATGTTTTTATCAAGTTCTGGAACTTCAGATGTAAAATTTAAAAATTTAAAAATTGAAGATTTAACATACAAGTTTGATTCAGGGGATTTTACAATTAAAAATTCAGACATTGTAAAATTAAAAACTGAGTCTTATGATTCAAATTATGACTTTGAATTAAACAATTATAACTTAATTGACATTGATAACTCCTATGGTGATATCTCTTTAAAATTAAAAGAAATTACTCAGGTAAAAATTGATTCATCTTCAAGTGAAATTAATTTATATATTCCCTCTTCAAGTGATACAAGTATTGTATATAACACTCACTCTGGAGAATTATCTGATGTGAATTTATTATTAGATATAACAAAACAAACACCAGACACAAGTAGCACACAAATATTAATTGGTGATTTAAACTTAGCAACAAATAAAATTTTTGTCTCAACAGAGGATGGAAATTTAAACATTTACGAATACGATTTTGAATAATTAATTATTCATTTTTTATCCAATTTACATTTAAATTTATCTTAAATTTATTTTTTGTTTAAATTTAAATTTACTTTTATTTTTAATTAATTATCTAAGTAATTAAATAAGAATATATATACAAAATATATATTCCTACAATATATATTATTTAATTAAAAAAATTAATAAACTATTATCTGAAATTTTAAAACTATTTTTAATATTTATTTTATTTTTTAATTTATCTTTTTTATCTTTTTCAGTTACAACTCCTACACTTGATGTTAGTTTAGTTGAGACAATACCTATCTCAAATTCAATAATATCATTTGGTTACAGGGGAATTGAAGATTATTCATAATTGAATTTTAATAAATAAAAATGTTATTATTATACTACTCGCAACTATGTCACCACACAATATGATTACATAATTAATATAAACTATATATCATTAATTATATTTATGAATAACTTAAGTATTGCAATTGATGGTCCAAGTGGGGTTGGAAAAGGAATTACAACAAAACTTGTATCAAAGGAATTAAATTTAAAAGCGCTTGATTCTGGGGCAATCTATAGAGCGATTGCATATTATATGTTAAGTAATAAGATTAAACTTAAAACTTTTAAAGATGATATTTTAAAAAATATTAATATTTCTTTTACAGAACACAATTTTGTAGAATTAAATGGTGTATCAGTTGATGATAAAATTAGAAATGATGAAATAGGTAGATTAGCAAGTGATTTTGGAAAAATAAAATCAATAAGAAAATTTGCAACTGAGATTCAAAAAAAGTTAGTGTTATCTAGTGGGTATGTTGTAGAAGGGCGGGCGACAGCCTATGAGATTCCACAAATCCCAATTAAAATATTTTTAACTGCTGATATGAAAGTTCGTGCACAAAGAAGATATGAGGAGTATAAACAAGAAGACCCTAGTATAAAGTTTAAAGAAGTATTAGAAAATATTAAAGAAAGAGATATGCAAGATAAATCAAGATTAGAACATCCTTTAATAAAACACAAAGATGCACATTTAATAGATAATTCAAACTTATCAATTGATGAACAAGTAAAATTAATTGTTGACATATATGATGATTATGTAACTAATTTAAATAACAAACATAATAAATAATTTTTTTCTTAACTACTCAAATTAACTTTTAACCTCATTTTTTAATATTTAAACTCTACTTTCATCATTTGTTAAAATAATAAGTTTTATAAACCCTTTCCAATTTATTTATACTATATTTGAGGTAATAAAAAAAAATGTCTGATATTAAATCAACACACGCAGGTGCGTTAAAATCTGGAAGTTATGTTCTAATTAACGGTGCACCATGTATAGTAAAAGATACTCAAACTTCAAGACCAGGGAAACACGGTCATGCAAAAGTTAGAGTTAAGGCTACTGATATCTTTACTGGTTCAACTAAAGAAGTTGTAATGCCAGGACACGATAGTGTAGATGTTCCTATTGTTTTAAAGAAACAAGGTTCAATCACAAATATTGAAGGTGAAAACATTGACTTAATGGATTTAGAAACTTTCGAAACAGTTGCTGCTGAATTAAAATATGCTGATGTATCAGTTAAAGATAAATTAGAAGCAGGTCAAACAGTAATGTTCTGGCAAATTATGGGTAAGATTATGATTAAATCTATCGTAGAGGAATAAAAATGGGAACATTTAAAGAAGCAGAAGCAAGATTATTCAGAAACGTGTACATTTGTAGACGTTGTGAATCAAAGACAAGAGTTCCTATTGGAAAAGTTTTAGCTGGTGGAGCTAGTTGTACTAAGTGTAAATGTAAGCAACTAAGACCAGTTAGAAAAAAGAGTAAGTAATTAATTTTATAATTAATTAATTAATATTTTTATTTTATTTTAATAAATATTTAAAGATATTTATCGACTTTTTATATTTTTATTGACTATTTCGTAGTGAAAAATCCATAAATTTATAAACGTCAAACACTATATATAATTAAAATGGCAGGTTTTTTAAATTTTTCAAAAGCAAAGGAAGAATTCGTAGAGGATTCAACTGAAGAATACTTATCAATTTCAGAGGCTGATACTAAATCAGACGCTGATGATAAGGTTTTAGATGTTAAAACATTCGTATTAGACGATTATGATAGCATTAGAGATATTTTAGATGTGATTCGTGGTGGTAAGACTATGTGTTTAATTGATATTCACTTATTAAGAAACAAGGATCCAGATGAATTAAGAAGGGCTGTTGACAAGATTAAGAAAACAGTAGAAGCAGTTTCAGGAGAGTTAGTTGGATTCCACGATAGTTGGATTATGGCAGCTCCTATGAATGTTCACATTCACAAAGGAAGACAATAAATTTGTCAACTTTTTTTACAATTAAATTACTATTACATTAAACTTCTAAATACAAAAATTAAATAAAACTTATAATTATACTATTTAAAATATTTAAAAAGGAAGAATTTTAACTTCACTTTCTTTTTCATTTAATAATAATTCACTATCTATTATCTTATTATCAAATTCACTTAAAAAAAGATTTATCATTTCTCTTAAATCTTTTTCATTTTTATAAAAAAATTGAACATGACAATTAAACACTCCAATTCCAACTGCTAATGAAATTGTATTTGGGAGTTTTTTCAAAAACGTTTCAATTTCTTTTTTTAACTCATCTGATGTATTTTTTAATTTAATTCTCAATAGACCAAAATAGTAACCTAATTTTTCTAAATCAAAGTTTATTCTAGTTCCAAGTAATATCTCTTTCTTATAGAGCTCATCTAGGTGGTATTTAGTTAATTCAATAGATTGGTTTGTGTTTTTAGCAATATCAATTAGTTTTTTACGACTATTACTCTCAAGTTCCTTTAATATCTTTATTTCATTATCTGAAATTTTTATCTCATCTGATTCTTTTATGATTTCAAAATTCTTAATTTGTTTCAAATTTCCAAATATTTGTAATGGATATAAATTAAAATACGTATTTATCAATATGTCGTGATTTTGGATATCATTATCATACTTTTTTAAAAAATTTTGAAATATTTTTTCAAATTCTTCTTTATTCTTGCATATAATATTTACATAGAAATCATATTTTGTTAAAACTTTTCCAACTGAAATAACTTGTGGGATTTTTTGAAGTTCATTATATATTTCATCTTTATTTTGTTTAACTTTTATCCATAAAAGAATAGATTCATTGTATCCTAATTTATTAAAGTTAATAATTGGGATGTATTGTTTTATTATTTTATTATCTTCAAACTTTTTTAATGAGTATTCAACTTTTTTTCTATTAATTTGTAAATCTTTAGAAATCTTTGAAATTGATTCTCTTTTACTTTGATATAAATAAGATAAAATATTTTTGTCCATTTCTGTAATTTTCATACATATATCACACATTTTTTCCTTTATAAACGTATGTTTAACTTTTAATAAATTAAAATTTAATACAATTTTATTTCATTTTTTAATAAAACTACAAGTTAATCTTTATGTAGTTTACAATACTACTCTTAGTTACAATGAACCAAAACACAAAAAAACAAACAAGAATGTTAGTGGATATGAAATATTTAAACTTTGGTGGTTTAAAATAAAATGATGCTTGGAGATGGGACACGTTCGAGTTATGTATCTGAGTCAGAACGTATAGCGGAAATTAAAAGTACTGATTATAAAAATTCAATTATGGGCGGAATTGAGGAGATATCCACTATGTATACTGTGTTTGATGATTATTCAAATGTATATGAAGTTTCAGGAAATAAAGAAGATATAATAAATTATTTTGGAAGTAGTGAGAAATTAACTATTCGTGAAGTTAAGGTTATTCATATTACTCATGATATGGCAACGAAGAAATCTGGACTTGGAAAATTAGGAGAATTAGAAAAAGAATTGTTGGTAAATCAAGATTTATTGAAGAATCATAATGATTTATTATCTCGAAATAAAGAAATTGAATCTCTAATTGGGAAATTAAATAACTAAAGCAATGTGGCAGAACACACAGCGACAGCCACATTCACCTACTTTTCTAATCTCGTTTTCATATTTTGTCAATAGTGCTGATTTTCTTTGGTCAGATTATAGCATTGCTATATCTGTTAACCAAATAAAATTAGTGCTAGTGGCACAATATGGAAACTTCACAAAGTGGGTAGCAAAACATAAACTAAATAACTCACTTCTTAATTTTATAAGACAACAAATCAGAAGCCACAACAGTATTAGGGAAAACAGCCTTCGCCTCTTCTTCTAATTCATCTATCTTCTTATATCTTTGAGAAAAATGAGTTAGTAGCAGAGTTCCAACATTATTCTTTTTTGCAATCATTGCTGTCTCATACGCTGACATATGATCGTACTCTTGAGCTTTGTCCGCGTGTTTTGAGTACAAAAATGTAGCTTCCATTACTAAATAGTCGCAATCCTTCACAAGTAAATCAATTCCCTCGCACGGCCTTGTATCGAATACAAAACAAATCTTAACTCCTTTTTTCATATAAGTTATATCTTCTGGTTTTACATGTTTATCTTTAATTGTGATAGACTTTCCTTCTTTAATTTGCGCGAGTAATGGATTATTTTCAAGTCCAAGTTCTCTTGCCTTTTCAACATCTACATTTAAACTATCTTTACGTTTAAATGCATACGCGTTACAAGGGACACTGTGATTCAATTTAGAGCAAGTTATTTCATAAGTTTTCTCATCTACAACAGTTAGAATTTCTCCTTTATTTGGGCTAAATTCAAATACTTCAATTGGAACTGATGATTCAAAAATTGTACACTCTAACATATGTTTTACAAATTTTTTAGACTTTACTGGTCCATATATTTCAATTTTTTTAACATTATCTGTATTTGATAATGTTTGAATTAAACCTGGTAATCCAAGAACGTGGTCGCCGTGCCAGTGAGAAATAAAAATTTTACGAATTTTACCTATTGATAATTTCATAAGTTTAATTTGTTTTTGAGTATTCTCTCCACAATCAAATAAAAAAATGTTTCCTTCATATTCAAGTGCTGTAGATAAATGATTTCTATCTTTGGTTGGCACCATACATGATGTTCCTAAAAAGTGAAGTTTTGTTGACATAATAAAATTAATTTATTAATATATATAAAGTTTTAGAATTAGTTTTTAAGAAAAAAGTAAACATCGACAAAAAAGCAGAACTATAAGCGAAGTTAATTTCGCTTAAGTTCTAACTTATTTTTCAGATTTTTTCAAGAGTGCTGAAATTCAGACATCCAATAATAGCATCGCTATATCGAATAGTGTCTTAATTTTAGTGCTATTGAAGATAATGTGGAAAATTGCGAAAACAATTAATTTTATTGTAATAGAATGGATGACTTTGTTCCCATCTTATCATAAATTGATTCGATTCCAATTCCATCAAATAAACTTGGTTTTGGTCCATAATTAATAACTAAACTAGATTCTCCTACTAACTCTTTCATATCATTTAAAACTGTTCTATAGTTTCCAATTTCATCAATATATCCTCTTTGTAATCCATGTGTTCCTAAAAATATCTCTCCTGTTGAATCTTCTTTAACTTGTGAATAACTTAGGTTTCTAGCTTTTGCAATATGTGTAATAAATGCTTCATGAACTTCATCAAGCATCTTTTGAATTTTCATATTTTCAACTTCTGTAGGCGCTCTAAATGGACTCCCCATATCTTTAAACTCTCCAGCTGTTTGTCTTCTGTATGTAATATTATAATCTTTAATTAGATTTTCAATACCTAATCCAGCTGATGTTACACCAACAGAACCAATCATACTCATAGATGACGCGTACACTTTATCAGCAGACATCGCAATCCAGAAAGCGCCACTAGCACCAGCATCACCAATAACTGCATAAACTGGAATTCCTTGTTCTTTAACATATTCAATAGCCATACTAATTTCTTCTGATGCAACTGGACTTCCACCTGGGGAATTAATATCTAAAATAACTCCTTTAATTGAACTATCTTCTGCAATCTCATATAATGACTCAGAAATCTCACGTGAATTAGCTCCACCTGAACTTAATAAACTACTTGAACTGGATGTCATAATAGCTCCACTAATCGGCACAACTGCAATCTTTGGTGCAATTGACATTGAAATACTTGAAATAATACTTGAAATAATAAAAAACGCTAAGAACCAAAGTAACATTCTCTTAAAAGAAAATCCAAATCTTCTTTTTTTAGGAATGTCTTCTCCTTCATTATTTTGCTTTTTAAATTTTATAAAATCTACCATATTCAAATCTAAAATTTATTATTATATAAATATTTATTACTCTACAAATTAATTCTTCTTTTTTTTATAATTGTACAAGAATTAAACTCAATATTTATATACTTAAATATCTAAATATTAGTATGGTAAAAGTAAAATTATTTACAAAATCTTATTGTCCTTACTGTCATAGGGCATTAGATTTACTAAAAGAACTCGGAGCAGATGTTGAAAACATTGAAGTTGATAATGGAAATAAAGAATGGGAAACTCAAAAAGAAGAAACTGGACACACAACAGTACCAATGATTTTTATTGGTGATAAGTTTATTGGTGGGTCTGATGAATTACAAGAATTAAATAATTCAGGTAAACTTAAAGAAATGTTGAAGTAATTTTTACTTAATAAAAATAAAATAAGCTTTGATTTTGATAGTTTTTTCATATAAATAAACAAAACTATTTTAAAGGATAAAGTATTAATATTTATTGTGAGTGTTACAGCTGGTTACTGTTCAATCACGAAATCGAGTGGTTTCGATTTACTTTTATAAAACAGTTTTGTTTTATGAAATTTATTAAGGGTTTAAATTATTGATATTTGATTTTTATATTTGGTGTGGTTACCAGATATATAGGTTTTAAATTTTATAAAAATCAGTTGAGGGCGCGTGTTCGCGTCAGCGACTCATTTTTTCTACAAAGTTGAAAAAATATTTGAAATTTTTACTATGTTCAATTTTCAAAGTTTGTACCTTGTGCGAACGTCCACATTTTTCAAAAAGATATTCTAAAAAATTAAAAAATATTTGAAAATTTTACTATTTCTAATTTATTTGTATATCTTTCAGGTAAGAAAAGTTTTTAAAGGTATAATATGACTCTTAGATATGTCTAACTTAACAAATCAATTCTTTGATATTACAAGATTACCCATTTCTGAGGGACTCTTAATATTTCCTATATCTATGAGCAGGATTTCAAATTCTCAAATGGGTTCAAAATATTTTAAAATTATTGAATCTTTTAATGTAAAAATTAATCGCGCAACTATTGGAGTTTCATTTATTTATACTGATGCTTTATACTCAAAATATTCATTTAGTTCGATTTCTTCAAAAAATAAATATATAGATCTAATGCTTTCTCATAAAAATTTATTTATGAAAACTTTACGAAAAAATTCAACATATGTAGAATCTGCATTCTCTTTTACTACTTGGTCTCAACTTATTTTAGAAACAACTAATTTTTTAGATTTATTTTCAAAAATTCAAAAATTATATCATCTTGATAAAGATTTTAATAATTATGTGGCTGAAGATATTAAACGGTCAAAAAAAACTTTAACTAAAAATAATATTGATTTTATTTTAGAGGAAATATTAATGGTATATTTGTTAATAAATGAAGAAATTTATATCCATAATAAGTTTATTAGTGGAAGAGATAAATGGAGATTATTATGTTATCTTGGAAAACCGAACAAATCTATGATTTATTTTATACAAAAAAATATTTTAAAACTAACTTGTGCTAATATTTATAATTCTAGTTTTTATGATTTATCTGAAAAAAAATTATATAATTTTGATAATTTTGATTTATAAACTATTAATTATAAAAATTTAATAAAAATATAAAAAATAGAAATAATTTTGTTAAACAAAATTATTCAAATAATTCCATTAAATCTTCCCACTCTAATCTCTTAATTTGGGCGTTATTCTCAACAACTAAATTTTCAAATAAATTACCTTTTCTTTCTTGTAACTTTAAAATTTTCTCTTCAATTGAATTCTTAGTAATGAATTTGTAAATATTAACCTTTTTAGTTTGTCCCATTCTGTGTGCACGATCAACTGCTTGACGCTCTGCCATTGGATTCCACCATGGGTCGTACAAGAACACTGAACTTGCAGCAGTTAGATTTAGACCAACTCCCCCTGCCTTTAATGAAATTAAAAATACTTTAATATTATCATCTTCATTAAAACTATTAACAACATCTTGTCTGTTCTTTGTTGAACCATCTAAACGTACAAAAGTAATACCTTTCTCTTTTAAATCATCTTCAAAAATATCAAGCATCTTTGTAAATTGACTAAACACTAAAACTTTTTCTCCACCTTCAACAACTTCTTGTAATAATTCTTGAAATTGTTCATGCTTTCCGGAAATATCTTCCTTACCTTTAAAACTATCATCAGCTAAACTTGGGTGATTACAAATTTGTCTTAATTTTAATAAAGCAGATAAAATTTGAATTCTAGATTTATTAAATCCTTGTTTATCTACTAAATCATTAACATCAGATTTTAATCTCTTTAAAACTTCATTATAAATTGTAACTTGTTTATTAGTCATCTCATTATACACGATTTGTTCTTGTTTGTCAGGTAATTCCTTTAACACTTCAGACTTTGTACGACGTAAAATAAATGGTCTAATCTTTGCTTGTAAAATCTCAAGAGCAATTGTATTATTTCTCTCAATTTTAGATACAAAATCACGTCGGAAATCAAGTTTTGAACCTAAATAACCAGGCATAATTAACTCAAACGTTCCATATAACTCATCTAAATTATTTTCTAATGGAGTTCCAGTTAATAATAACTTACGTTTCGCATTTAAAACACGCACAGCCTTAGAAGACAATGTTTTCATATTTTTCACATAATGAGCTTCATCTAAAATCATATAATTAAATTTAACATCTAAATCAGTATAATGAATATAATCTTTTTGAATTAATGAATATGAGGTAATAATGATATCATAATCTTTTGAAGATTCAATTAATTGTCTTCTCTTTGAAGAATCTTTATCAACAATTAAAACTTTAAAATTTGGATAATACTTCTTAATCTCAGCTTCCCAATTGTAAATTAAAGATTTAGGACAAATAACAATATTTACTCCATTCCCTTTCTCCATCTCTAAAATAGTTAATGCTTGAATAGTTTTTCCAAGACCCATCTCATCAGCTAAAATTCCACCGAATCCATATTTTTTTAAAAAGTGAATCCAATAAACTCCTTCTTTTTGATAATCTCTAAGTGTAACAGTTTTAACTTTTGGTAATTTAATAGGTTCAACTGGACTTTTTTCCTTTAATTCTTGAATAATATTTCTATACTCATCATTTGAAGTTAAATTTTTATTAGACATATCTTTTAAGAATTCATCTAATTCAAGAGCAGTTTGTGTCTCTGCCTTATATGAACTACCTGATTTTTTAAACTCAAACTTATTTAAAAACTCAATCCATTTATTAATTTCACGAATATTTTCAATATTTATTGTAGAACCATCACGTAATTGCACATACTTTTTATTTTGTAACATTAAATTTTTCAAAAATTCTAAATCAAAAAATTCCTCACCAATCTTAAAACGAACTTTAAACTCAAATAAATTTATATTACGTCGTAAATTAGTATCAATCTCAAACTCAACACGACCTTCATCAAGAGTTAACTTTTGACCATTTTTATAAACTACTTCAAACATCTCAATCGCCTTCGGCAAAATCTTGTTAACAAATGTATCCATACTAGCAATTGGAACCATTGCAGAAAAAGGTGATTTTTCAGAGATATTAAAACGCATTCTAATTCCTTCAAATAAATCTTCTAAAAAATATTCAGATAAACTTAAATCGGACACATATTTAACAAGTCCAGAATTTTCTTTCATAATCTTAATAACATTTTCTTTGTTTGGCCAATTAACTGTTTCTAAATATTTATACTTATCAACATCAAATAACTCTTCACCAATCTTATACTTTAAAGATAAAGAAATAAAATGAGCAGATTTTCCAATCTCAAGTGCAATTCCTGCTTGCTTTTGTTTAATCTCTAAATTTGTTAAATTAACAATTTCTTTTGAAACTCGAACATTGTGATGTTTTTGTAATAAAGGAATGATTGTATCTTTAATATCAAAAAATGTTTCAATTGAAAACATATTATTTCCTTCAATAAATTCTTTGTAAATTTTTAATGGTACTTGAACGCACACAGGATTTACTTTCCCTTCATCTAAATAATACACAATAGATTTTCCAAATAAAAATCCACCAGTATTTGCAATATCAATTACAACATTAGATTCATTATCTAAAAATATATCCATATCTAACTTTTTCTCATCAGAAGTTATCTTAGTTTCAACTTCATTAAAAAAAATTGGATTTTTTGCATCTTGTAAATAATTAAAAATAGTCTCAACATCATTAATCATACGATAAATAGTTTGAATATTTGTAACTTTGGAAATAATGTAATTTAATAATAAAACTTCATTATCTGTTAAAAATGATTTAGTTTCATTTAAAACAATTAAACCTTTTAATTCTCCTTGGTTTAATCTCATCTCATTAATCTCACAAGAAAAACTGTATGCTCCATCTGTCTTTTTAATATTATACATTAAATCTTTATAATGCTTTAAAGACGAATATTCAGTAGTTTCTTGGCTCTCAGTTTCTAAAAGTGATTTGTCAAAAAAATTATTACTCATTTTCAATTAATTCAAATCCGCAAATATTTAGATATTTACGAAGTCTATAAATTCTAATAAGCGCCATTGGTTTATAAACTGTTGCTAAAATCCCTATAATACGTGAATTCACTTACAAATTAAATAAAAATAATATTTCATTTTTTAACTATTTTCATCGTTTTTTCGCTTATTTTTCACCTTCTTTTTCTAAAACTAAAACTCTTATCTTCGGTTTTTCATATTTTTATTTTTCAATTATTTATATCTCATTTTTGCCATCATAAAGAAATCTTTATAAAGTCCTATTAATTGTTATTAGTATGAAATCCGACAGACCTTTTGATAGTTTGGTAAGTTGTATAGGAAATCAAATCACAATTCAAACAAAAGACAACGTAACATACGTTGGTGATTTAGTTTCTTTCGACATTCATTTAAACGTTGTTTTAGACAATGTTTCTGAGAATTCAAACGATCTACAGGGTAAGGTTTTAATTAGAGGTGACACAATTTCAATTGTGAAACACATCTAAAAATTTGAGGTAATATAAAGATGAAAGGAACGCCAAGTATGGGAAAGAAGAGTAAGGGAAAGTTACACATTATGTGTAGAAGATGTGGAAAGAGATCATTCCATATGAAGAGATCAGTTTGCGCATCTTGTGGATACGGGAACTCTTCTAAATTAAGAACATACTCTTGGAAAAAGACAAATAAATAATTTTGATTTTTTCAAAATTATTTATTATTTTTTTCAAAGTATTAAATTATTAATACAAATACACAACAAAATCCAATTCTAATTACAAACATTTAAAAAACTTGATAATTATACTATTCTTAAAAATGATGACATTATTATATTAACATTTTTTAATAAAACTTATAATTTCCAAATTTCTTCAAATAACTCTCTATGTGTTTGTGTAATCTCTTTTGATTCAATTAAAAATGCAGTTGGATTTTCAGACCAAGAGATAATTAGAGTTTTATCACAATAAATATTAACACTTGATGGAATTGGAGATGATGTAAATTTAGTTTTAATATCATTTCTTCCTTTTCTTTTACTAAAATCTTTTTTATATTCATTTGAAAAAATTCCTTTAGAGATGATATTATTATAATAATCTTCAATATCCATTTTAGCAAAAAATTTATCTACAATTTTTACATTTGACTTATCATATTTATAAAAAAATAAAAACTCTTCATCTTTAACCTTATTTTCAAATAATTCTTTATATGCAGATTTAATTCCATTAAAACCTAAAAACACTTCAGCATTTTGTTTTTGTTCAACAAGTTTTTTCATAGATTTAATTTGTGGAATAATTTGAGATAACTCATTTTTAATATTTTTTAATTTATCTTCTTCTTTTTGAACAATTAAATTAAGATTACTAGGTTCACAACAATTATAATGTTTAATATTATTTTTAACGACAAATGAAATAATTCCTTTTTGTGTTAATTTCTCGCAAGCATCATGCACATTGGAAGAACTAACACTACACAGTTTAATAATCTCTCCAACTTTCCCTTCTCCTAGTTTAAGTAATCCTAAATAAACTTGTATCTCTGAATTTGTAAATCCTACAGTTTCTAACACTTTAATTATTTGATTTTCCACTCTACTATTACAATAGAGCAGTGGTTTAAATAGTTATTTCAACAACTATAAGTAACAACAACAAACTGTTGTGAAACAAAAATAAAATAAAAAATGATAACAAATAATAAATTAACTAAACCATTAGAAGTCTTAGTAGTAGAAGATATGGAACATCATATTAATGATGCAAAAAGAACATTTATGCCTTTAGTAGAAAAAGGATTAGTATTTTTTGATTACGCAACAACTTTACTACAAGCGCAATTAAAAATTGATAATAAAAAATATGATGGAATTATTTCAGATATTTTTTTTCCAACTGGACAACCTGAACCATTAGATAAAAGTATTAGAGAAAATTTATATGAACGAGCTTTAATTATGGGACGTGGATATAGGGAAGAAGATTTTAAAAAAGTTTATTCAAGTTGGCGTAATGGAGAAACTGCACCGCCAAGTGGAGTTATATTAAGTAGTTATTGTAATAATAAATTTAATTCAATTCCTTTTGTTGCGTGTACTGATGGTTTTCATCATGGAGTAAATTTACATTTTATTAGAAGTCTTTTTGGAGGTGAATATTTAATTGATTCAGATCCAACTGATGATTATTGGAAAATGTTTAAAGATGAAGATCCAAAAGCATCTCATAAAAATTGGGGAAAAGCATTTGATATGCTTGTACCTTCAATGATTTCAAAAAAAGATTTAGGATTAATTAAATATGATAATTTAACAAAGATGGATAATATACATAAAGGAGTAATGAGTATTTTATCTATTAATTTTAATTCCTTAGAATTTATTTTTAAGAATTTCAATAACCAAAAATTTTTCACAAAAAAAGAGATTATCGAATTAAAAGAATATGAATCAATTTATAGAAGTTTATTATTTAGAAAATAGTAGAACAAAAAACAACAAAGTACAACAAACAATTAAAAGTATTAAGTTTCATAACTAGTTATGAAACTAGTACTACAAAGAGTAAATTCAGCATCAGTCACAGTAGACAACAACACAGTAGGACAAATCAACACTGGACTATTAATTCTATTAGGAATTTCAAAAGACTACAATGAGGTAAAACTTGATTGGATGGTAAATAAAATTTTAGCATTAAGACTTTGGAACGACAAAGATAATGAAAACAAAGGTGCAGTCACTCTCGATGGTCGTTCGGTACCCTTTGTTAAAACAAAAGGTTTTCAAAAAAACATTACAGATATTAATGGGGAATTTCTAATCGTGTCGCAGTTCACATTATTCGGCGACTGTACACAAGGAACAAAGCCAAAATTCAACAACTCAATGAATGGAACTGATGCAAAAATAATTTATGAATTATTTATTAAAAAATTAAAAGAAAAAACGAAATTAAAAGTTGCAACAGGTGTGTTTGGTGCAATGATGGATGTTAAACTTGAAAACTCTGGACCAATTACAATTATACTAGAGAAGTAAAAATAGAATTAAAGTTTCAAACTGAAACTTTAAAATACAAAATTAAAATTACAACAAAATACTATATAATTACTTAAATAAATTTTGATATGAAAAAATTAAATATTATGTTAATTACATTATTATTATCAACTTCAGTCTTTGCAGTTGAGGTAACTGCTGAAGCGTCACAGTATATACGTGCCGCATTCTGGATATTCACCTTAGTTATATCAATTGGTGGATTATTAGTAATTGTAAAACGAAGAGATTCAGGTGAAAATTTAGCTGATTCAAAAAGTTCAAAGTAAGTAAAAAATAAATAAATAAACTGTTTATAAAATAGTTAAACTATTTAATCATACTTATTTTTTTAAAAGGTGATTGAATGTTATCATAATTCTCATTAATGAATTCATCAATTAATTTCAAATTTTCAATAGATACTTTTCCTATAAATAATTTATTAATATCATTACTTTTAGCAAACTTTTTCACTTTTTCAAATCCTTTTAAATAAACATAATCTTTACTAAATCCACCTTTTAAAGAAGTATCACATAAATTTCTTTTCGCTCTAAATGTAATTGCAAAGCAATCATTATCATCAAACTTATATTTTTTCAAAATCTTAAAAATTTCATAAAAACTTTTTGAAATACAATAATAAGTAGCAATNACNCGCCCAGCATACACAAACATCTGATGCTCTGATAAAACTCCTTTATCGTACTCATTATATGCAGCAAGCCCCTCTTCAGTTTCCAAATAGTTCTCAGTTCCAGTCTCAAATAATTTAANNNCGCANTTAANACCATTATAATATCTCATATAATGAACACCAACTTCATGAACTTTTAACCTTTCAACATCTAAACTTGTAAACTGTACATTCTTATTAATTTGAATTAATTTCTCGCTCGGTTCAATATTTACTTTAGCATTAATATTTTCAAACTTAATCTTAATCTCATCTCCAGTTAATCTCTTAACTTCTTTTCTTAACTCTTCTGCACAAAACTCTAAACTAACATTTTTACTTTTTTTTATTTTTTCAGAATTATTATTAATATTATTATTTTTCTCTAACTCATTAATATATTTATTACAAATCTTTTTAGCTTTTAATAATAAAATCAAACTAGGTTTTTTCCAATACTTTAAAGCATACTCGCAAGACTTCTCAGTTCCCCAAAATTCATGATATCCAACCTGTAAAAATCTTCCAAGTAATTTTTCTTTGTATAATCTTTTTAAATTATAAACATCATCATCTAAACTAATATTATTAATCTCTTCTCTAAACACTTCAACATCATCTAAACTAAACTTAGGTTTTTCATAAATTAATTGTGGATTATAAACTTCATTTTTCTTTAACATTGAAAAAAACATTTTTTTCTCTTCTTGTAAATTAATTGGCTTTGGAAAAATTAAAGGAGATTTTTTAGAAAATCTAGTATAAATATTTTCTATACTTTTAATTTCTTCAAAATATTCTTTATTATTATTTTTACTTTTATTCATTTTTCACTAAATTTAATTATCCGTTATTCCAATCTAAATCATCAAAGAACGTATCTGTATCTTGTTCAACATCATCATTTGTTGAATCTTGATTATGTCCATTACTATTACCTAAAATATCATCTAACTTAGTTCCTTTTGTAACTAAATAAATATTAACATTATCATTTGCAACAACTACACCATTACCTGTCCTTACTTTCAAATATAAAAAGAATGAACTCTCAACAACTTCACTTGGATTTTCAACCTCTAAATCTATTGGAATTAACTCTGAAAACGTTTCTCCCTTATTAATTGTTGACTCATTATTACCTAAAATTTTATTAATATATTCATCTCCACTTTTATATCCAATCCCTAACATATATGTAATATTTATATTATGTGGAGCTTTTAAATAAACTGAAATTGTAATTCCAGTTTCACCATTTGGAGTAATTCTAGTCATCTTAGCACGAATATCATATACGACCTCAAGAGTTGTAACATCTCCTGACCTCCCATAATCATCTCCTCCAATGTCATAACTATACTTAGTTAAACTTCCATCACCTATAATAGTAGTTCCACCTAATGAAGACTCATCATCTAAATATCCATGTATATCTCCAATACAAATATATGAAACTGCAAGACCTTGTTCAGTTAACCATTTAGGTAAATCATCATAATATGTTTGAATTCCAAATGCTTTAGCAGCAGAAATTCCTAATGCATCAGGATTTTTAATTGCATCAATTAAACTATAAACCCAATTAGTTTCAACTTCATTAAAACCTTCAGCATATTTTTCCATATTTTTCATCTCATCAATTTTATCTTCTTGACAACTAACATCACCATTACACATAGTAATTAAATTAGGATTTTTTTCTAAATTTTCAATTTGTGTTCTACAACTTGAACTTGATTTACAATTTAAATTAGGGTATGTTTTAGATAATTGCGCATAAATATATTTATTTTGTTGTTCAATATATGTCCCTTCTTTAGTTTCATCATAACCAAAATCTTGAATATTTGCAACAAAAGATGCTTTGATTGCTTGCTTTGCATTACTACCTAATATTAATTCACAAAATGGTACATACTTAACTCCTGAACATTCTTTTTTATTAATTCCATCTAATACTTCAAGTCTTTCATCATCAGTCAAACCAGCAAGTAACTCTCCTTGTTGTTCTAATGTTGGAGGAGTGTCATCTAACTCCTTTTGATTCACTTTAAGTTTTTTATCTAATATATCAATTTTCTCTTGAATCTTTACTTTATCTTCTGTAGATTTACCTTTTTTAGATTTTTTTAATCTTTTAATTTCTTCTATATGAAGTATATTATCATTAGCAATTTTTTGATATCCTTCTGTTGTGATCATATATAATTTAAGACTATTTAGAATTTTTTTATTATCTCCATTTAATGGGTCACTCCGCATTTCTTTAATTTTTTCATCTAACTCATCATTAGAATTAATCTTACTACCTGTATTTTTATTTAACTCATGCGCAGTTTTAGCATCATCATAACTTTTAAATGATTTATCAATAGTATTTTGTGTAATTCCTGCAATAGGTCCTAAATTATTAAATCCTTTATCTATATCTTCTTGCGTAAATCCATTTAATTCATATCTAGTATTACTTCCTTTTCCATAAGTATTTGTAAAATATATAACATACTCTTTCTCTGTAGAGGTTGGATTTATCTCTTTACCACTACTACTTTCTAATGTATCAGAAAATACAAAACTGCAACACATAACAGCAACAAGCAACACACTTAATATTCTTTTTAAGCTAATTTTAATATTATTAATCATTTTATTCATTCTCTCCCTCTATTTTTTGAAGTTCTTTATATGGATTAATAACTGTCTTAATCAACTTTTTTTTAATATCTCTTGCTTGTTCACAGAAATTTTGTTCAACCTTTCCACCATTATAACCATTCTCTGCCATATCTTCAAACGTTTGATACACTCCAATAATATCATTAATAAATAATCCAGTTGCTAAAATTCCAACAGTTGAACCTTTACAAGCAGGACTTGGAACAGAACATGCAGCAGTTAAAGTAGTCCTTAACTTTGAAATCCCATACGCATATAAAATTCCAACTGGATTTGCAATTAATTCTTTAATCAAATCTTTAAAAAATTCAATCAAAGCTAATGGAGGAATTACAAAAATTTCTCCCCAAATATATTTACAAACTTTATAATTTTTCTGATCTTCACAAGGTGTAGGATCAATTCCACCAATAATTGCATTATACTTACAAACTGCAGCTTCACAACTAATCTCTTTAAACTCTTTAACTTTTTCTAATATTCCTGGTATACAAATAGTAACAATTGATAATATTAATGAATCTTTAACATTAACTGGAACACTACAAGTACTTCTAACTTCATTTATGGTATGTATATCTCCTGTTGCTTCATCATGAGTTGTTGCATATCCAAAATTCATTGGAACAACAAATAAACTAATTATTAAAAATAATGACAAATAAAGTGCATTTAGTTTTTTAAAATTCATGTTTGTGAACCTCCTGTATTCTAGTATTACTTCCTTTTCCATAAGTATTTGTAAAACCTATAACATACTTTTTCTCTGTAG
>JABSQY010000010.1:0-24999 GCA_013215525.1 Nanoarchaeales archaeon
CGTGGTGGTCCGCTCCGCGTTCCAAACAGATAGGGGCGCTCTCGCGTCTGTTAAGGGTGCGGACGCTCGCGCGCCTGTGACTGAGTGGGACGCTCGCGCGTGAGTTACTGAGAGGACCGCTCGCGCGGTGTAGTCTGGGGCTTGTAAGTTGTGAGCTTTAATTTATTTTTTGTGAGATCTGATATTTTAAGTTTGCGTGCATGGAGTTTGCGATTGATAAATAAAAACTGGGTAGGTTTCGGTTTCGTTTCGGATTGAATTTTTTAATAGGGAGCTTATGAGTCGAGAATCTGAGGGTTAGGAGTTTTTAGCCGATTGGAGAGGAGTTTATTATATTCTGGAGTTTTAGATCATGCAATTAATAATTTTTAATTTGTGCATGGGTTCATTTCGTATGAATAAATTTATAGTTGCATAATTTATTTAGTTGATTATGATCCTAGAGACAACAGGCCCCCAGGTTTTTATAAATAAATTATTTGTGTGTAGTAGTAGGCGCTTTGTGTGTGTAATATACGATGTTTAAAAAAATAGAAAAGTCTCAAGGGATCCGCGCGTAAATAAAATATAAATAATCAGAACATGACAAGCTTTAAATATATTAAAAATATAAAAGTTTAAAATTGAAACTAAAATAAACTAAATTATAAAAAACTAAATATATAAATAACAACAAATAAATTTATAAATATGGTAGAAGATAAACACCTCGACGAAATGAAAGAAATGACATGTACAAAATGCGGAAACGAATTTATGACTGAATACGAACAAAAGAGTATATGTCCCGATTGTGCTTAATATAACATTATATATATGTAAAAAATACACGACACAAAGCCAATAAGAAAACCTTAAATAATAATATATATTAAAAAAAACACTACATAGAATAGTATGACAAACTCCTAAATAGTAGCCACAAATAAGTTAAAATTCGCTCAAAAGTACACTAAAAAAAGCTTATATAAATGAATAAAAATAAAAATAAAAACTATAACCCAAGATTAACATATTTAAGATATAGTTTGTTTTATCTATTTTTTAAATTTTCTAATTCGTTTGAAACTTCTTGTTCTTCTTTCAAAGGCATTATTTTATGATTTTGTTTCCATTCTAAAAATTCAATTTTATCTCTTATGTTTTTTTCCATTTGTTGTATTATTTCATAATCCATTTTTATTTTTTACTAATAACTCAAGATCTCCGTCTTTATTAAAAGATTTTTTTAATAAATTGTCAAATATTAAGCCTTTTCGTTCTGCGATAAATTCGAGGAGTTCCTTGTCCGAAATTGTAACAACCACCATATTTATTTAATAATTTTCTCCACGTTTCTAATATTTTCAAAAGTTAAATCTCCATTACTATAATTATAATTTATTTTTTCAATAATTGACCCCTCAGTTAAAACAACTAAGCATAAACTAAAATCTAAAGATTTAAAATCATCATCATCACAATTATTTAAAAAATTATCAATCAAGTCATTAATTCCTTTTTTAATTGTTTTATTTATATAAGTGAAATTGCAATCCCCCATATAATAAAGTTCCCCATGACTAGAGTGTTCAATATCTGAATTAAATTTATTAAATTGTAATTCTTCAAAAAATTTATCAATATTTGCAACTAGTCCAAGATCTTTTATTCCAAAATCTGACCCCTCACTATAATTTATATTTATTAACATATTTTGCCCCATGTTTTATTTATTTTTCCTCGCGTTAGTAGTTTTTTTAAATCCAGTCTTATTTACCTTTTTCATAATATTAAGAGCGGACTTTTCTTTTTTATTTACATTAGGTTTTTTTTGTTTATTTACTTTTGGTTTTTTAGTTGATTTAGTTTTTTTAACTTTTGGAGCTTTCTTTTCGACATCATGATCAATAGTTTTTAGTCCAAATGTGGACCTTATGGCCCGAGTTTCCTCATCAATTAATATAGATAATTGTTTTGTAGAGATACGCCAATATATAGACTCTTGCCCCTGTTTCTCACTAGTTGAAATTTTTTGTTTTTTTGTAACAATAAGATTTTTTTTAATTAAAGAATTTAATCTTAAACGGATCCGACTCGGAGAAGATACTCCGGAATTAATTAAAAATGGAGTTAAATCTCCAAGAGTAACCGGAGTTTTTTCCCCGTATTTTTGTATCTCTGTTAAAATTGCAAAATCTTTCTCATCAAGACCGAATAAAGTCTCAACCGCCATTTTTTTAATGTCTATTAAGGTTTTTGTTTCCATAATTATAATAATACTTTAAACTTTATAAAGGTTAGTACGATTTAGCGTCTCAAACGCTAAATCGAAATAAGATATTATTTTTTACCAAATCCAAATAAGTTTTTAATAATACGTCCTATTTGTTGAGTTCCCGAAACAACATTATTAAAAGCTTTAGTTATTGGATTTTTATCAATTACTAAATCTTTATCATAATTTAATTCTAAATATATCTTATTTAAAAATGTAGATATTTGTTTTTTATCCTCTTGAGATAATTTTGATAATGCGTCCTCCTCCAGATAAAAACCCTCTTCTATAGAATTATGAAATAAATTTAATTTTATATTTAATTCTTTTCGATGTTCTTCGTTTGATTCGTCCAGATTTTGACTTTGCTCTTGCAACTCTTGAATCTTTAAATCTAATTTTTGAAGAGCTTTAGATTTATTTTTATTCCCAGAACTCCGAGCGCTTGACATGTCTCCGAAAACTTCACGACCGAATAAATCAAGCCTACCCGATAAAGTTTTCATTTTCTCGGCCTGTTCTTGTTTTAATTTTATATCTTGTTCTAGTCTATCCTCTTTGATTTTTCTATCTCGAAGTTCTGATATATCTTTCTCCATATTCTCAAAAGCCTCAACTTGTTCCTCTGTTGTTTTAGCGTTGATAATATCGTCCGTATGTTTTTTTAAATTATGCTCAAATTCTTTTTTTTCCTCATGATCTCTATACTTGAAATTATCGAGATTATCCTCTCCGTAGCTTTCCAAAAAGTCGGACATCTTACCAAAACCGACCGCGTTTAAAACTCCCGGTTGTTTTAATAATTCATTGTGAAAATCTTCCATAGTTTCAAAATCTTTAGGATCAACGTTTTTATCAAACCATTCCCTCAAACGAGAGTAATCTCCTTTTTTATATTTAGCTTTAGCCATTATTTAACGCCCTCAGACAAGACTTTTATATATTTATTGAATATCTCATCATAATTATTTAAATAATACAAATATTCAAACGAGAGATAAGTTTTATTATCAGATTTAAATATAATTTTTTTCTCTTTTAAAATTAAATTTTTATTTACTAACTCGACTAAATATTTAGTGACCCACTTTGTAGAGTTCCCGGACCTCTCACAAATTAAATTTACATTTGATTTAGTTTTATTTATATTTTCTAATAAAAAAATCTCGGGTTTTGATAATCTAAACTCTCCAATTAATATATTTAATATTTCTTTTTTCATTTTTTATTTAAATAACTACAAATTATAAAATTATAGTTTTTTGAAATTCCGTACTCTTCTAGTTTATGTTTAAGTAATAACTTATATAAATTTATGTGACGCTCAGAATATACAGAGTTTGAGATCTCTTTAATATGTTTTTTATCAACATATGAACGGATATAAATCAAATCTGCGGAATCTTGTTTTTTTACAATCCTTAAAGTTTGGCCTTGAAATTCTTGACCTTGTTTATCATCTAGTTTTTTAATTTGTTTAATAGTTGGATATGTTGAGGGAAAATATATATAAAAATCCTTTTGAATTTTTTCTATTTGTGCAATTGTAAATAAATGAAAATCTATAAAATGAAATCCGTTTAAAGTTTTAATAATATGCAAGTTTAATTTATGTTTTGAAACTAATAAATTTATATTATCCTCATTAATTGATTTTTCGTCATAGTCCCAATATAAAACATGTTTCCCAGATCCCGAGACCTCGCTTGCTAAATTATATAGTTTATTCATATTTTATGATTTATTGAAGTTTTAGGTTCTATGTTTAAAGGATTGTCTGAATATAAAATCGCCTCAATTTTACACTCAAAACAATTTAATATAAATTCAACGTCCTCAATTAATTCTTCAAAATTTATTTTATTTTTTTCTTTAAAATAGATGTGGCTCCAGTTATTACGATTATTTTTAAATCTCATTAATCTATTAAATATATTTTCCTCAATAAGATTACTTAAATATACATGATAGATTAAATTATTAAAACCACTTTTATTTATATATGATAAAATTTTATTTGTTTTCTGTTCTTTTTTTAAAAGAATCTCAATATAAAATTTTAGTAATTCCTCTATAATCCCAGAACTCAATAATAAATACTCCTCCAAAGATTCAATATTCTCATAGTCTAAAAGTACAACATGACTTTTTAATGAATTATATTTTTTTATACTATGATTCATTTTTTAGTTTTTGCGTCCTCTATACTCCATTTGATATGGTTTTTTAATCTTGTGAATAAAGATTTTTTTTCTTGAGGTTCCGCTCGCCCTGGTACTTGAGAAACTGGAGCTATTTTTTCCGCGTGAAGTTCAGAGATAACACTTGCAACCTCAATCTCTTTACTAGTTAATATATGTTTATCTTCTGGAGTCTTTACGTCTTGAGTTATTTTATTCTCTGTAACCTTTGGCTCATAATCAAACTTTTTAAAAAAAGCGTTAACGTTTTCAATAGATCCCCCTCTAGTCATAAGGCCCCGTTTAAGTAATTTTAGTTTTTTAACGCTCTGTATAGTAGCTTTAGACTTATTAAAATTATCAAGTTGACTATCTGATAAAGGTAGAGCTATTAAATCGTTATGCCTCTCTATAGAATATGCAACTTTGAAAACTCTCCCTATTGTATAAACTGATAAATCCAGAGTCCTAAGATTTAATTCATTTTTAATATTTGTTACAATCTTTAAAAAATATTCTGGCCTATCGGCAGGATCAACACCAAGCCCAGATAAAAACTTATCTCCAATAGTAATATTAAAACCTTTATTACCCGAGAACATAACAGAGAAAGGCAATCTATTAGAATTAAATAATTTTTTTAATTTAATGGCCTCAGATCTAACAAAATCAAAAGTTAAATCCTCATCAACTAAATTTTTATCAAGATCTAAATCAATTTTAAAATCATAACCAACAACATAAGAATCATAATTATTATTAATTTGAGCCCTTTTTATTTTCTCCCCTTTTCTGTCAACTATAAGCAAACCCTCGAACTCATCGCTTAAAGTTGCAACAGAACAATAGAGATTTTTATATGTTTCTATAGTTTTAGAAAATTCTAAATTATAATCTAAACCCTCGCCAGAAAAAACTTTTAAATATCGAAAAGCTTGACGTTTAAATTTTTTATCTATACAAATAACCCGAGGAGTTATTAAATCAAAACTTCGATTTTTAATTTGATCATAAATATTAAATTTAATAATGTCCCAATCATACCACGCGATTAAATCTTTTTCATTTTCCATTTTAATAAAAGTTAATATAAATTATGGCTAATATCAAACCCGCTATAAAATAGCCAAAAGCTCCACCCATGAAAAGGTATTTTAATTTTAATTTTTGTATTTTATCCATTTTTATTTATTTTTTTGAATTATTTTTCAATAAATCCCACCTTATAGGTTTATCACTATTAAAAACACACCCGCAGTTTAAACAATTTAATATAATTTTAAATGTAGTGTTACTTTGTTTAATCTCAAGATCAAAGCTCTCACATTCAAAACAATATAATACGACATCAACCATTTTAAATATTAATGTTATTTATTGTATTTAAAGGTTTAGTGTCTGACAATTCAGTTTTTAAAACTCCAATCTCTAGATTATTAAAATCAATTTCTTTAAATCTTTTTTTCTCAAGTAATGATTTAACAATATCGCCAATACTACGGGAGGCGTAATATTTCGGTTTATTTGAAAATATGATTTTATACATATATGAGGGGATATATGAATTTGTCGCCAAACCTTGAAAACCTAATTTATTAATAATTTCTATTTTATCAAAATATTTATTATTAATTTTTATATAACAATCCATTTTTAATTTATATTATCGCCATGAAGATCATTACTCATAGAGTTTATAGTTTTCCATACTTTTACTACATCATCACATTTATAAGGTTCGTCCCCAGTTTTCCAGTCACACATACTATTTGAATAATTTAATAATTGTTGTTTAATTGTAATATTAGTTTTAGTAATATTCTTTAAACTCAATATTAAACCATTTTCAAATAATATATTATAGTAATAATTCATTTTTATTTTTTACTCCAATCTTGATAAAATTCTTTTACTTTATTTAATTCAAATTGAAATAAATATTTTTTAATTTGTTCAGTTAATAATAACTCATTATTAATCATAGATAACTCACATTTATTTAAAAAAGTCCATTCTTCTTTTGTATCACTATTAATAAATTTCATATGAGTCTCTATATATTTTCTTTTTTTTATAAATTTGATAACATATTCATTTTTTTTAAACTTACTATAATTTGATTCTATAATCCGAAAATTCATATTATAGATGTTATTTAAATCTGTATATTCATTTATTTTTATATTTTTTAGTTGATTAAATAATTCAGTAAGTTTATACTGAGTTTTAAATATTAATTTATCATTTTCATTAATTTTATTTTTTATATCAATTAAAGATTTTATTTGATTATAAAAATCTTGAACATTATCATCATTAAAAAAATACTCTGAAAATTTTCCGGCAATAATTAAAAATTTACTTATCTCTGTTTTTGAATCGCAACAAGTAGAGGCCCAATGTAAAGATATTTTTTTTGAGATTATATTATAAGTAATATCGAAAGACATGTCAGTTTCTGGATAAATACCTAAAGTTACACTATGGCCACTATATCGGCATGATTCATTATAAACTTTAATATGATTAATATAATCAAAATCAAATTTTTTATTAAAATAACTTATAAATTTTTTATTAACAATTTTTTCCTCAAATGATTTTAAATCTTTAGAGTTCTCACAGGTTGAGACTAAAATTTTTCCCTGTTCCTCATATTCTTTATTTATTGTTTTATATTTATTTTCCATTTTTATTTTAATCCTAATCGTTTTACTAATTCTTTAACTTTAATTGTCTCCTCAATATTTTCTAACATAATCCAAAAAGTTTTATCTGATGAGTTAAAAGTTGCAATATGTGAGCCCACCATATAAATACATTTACAAGGTTTATGATTAACAATATTTAAATTAGTTAATTCATATTTTGATTTATTAATTTCATTTTCTAATATATCAAGAAAATTATCTAAACTTTTGGCTTTTCCTGTGATTTTATTTTTATTTTCCATTTTAAAATAACCCGTAAATTTTAGTTTTTGCAAACTCTTCAATTAACTCAAGTAATGAATCAACGTATAAACCAGTTAAATCATTTAAAGGGATTACGTCTAAATCTTTTGTTAATTTGTGAGATTTGAAATTATATAAATCAGTACTCTCGCAGTATTCAATAATCATAGTTTTACTATTTTTCGTTAAATAAATAGTAGGATTTTTTTCAATATCGTACATCATTTTAAAACCCATAACTTGAGTTAAATATCGGCTTTTAATAATTGTTTGAGTATGTAAAATATACTCTTTCTTATTGGCTTGTATTTGGGTTTTTGGGTTTGTGTTTACCATAATAATAATAGTTGATTATCATTTATAAAGGTTTCTACTTGTTAGTAGATACCTTTATAAAAGTAGAATTATTATAATTAATATGGTAAAAATCAAATCCTTAATCAAAAAGTTAGACCGACTAAATATTAAATATACTTTGTCAAGTAATAGACTAGAGGCGAGATTAAACAATAAATTATTATGTGCAATTTTCAATTTTACAGATAAACCAGAGGACGCCGAACCATTTGGAATTAAAATAGAGACTGACGGAAACCGGTCCGACTCTATGACAGACTACTCCGGCGGAGTCTGGAGATATACAATTAAAAGCGCAATCGAAAGTTTAACATGTGAATAAATTAAGGTTTCTACTGTTACGTAGAAACGTTTATAAGTGTAAAATCATTATATATATTATGAGAGAGAGATCTCCAAACCTAAAATAAAAATGACTAATCAAACAAAAAACACCGCGCAAGAATTAGACAAAGCTTTTAAGATTGGAGTATTAGACAGAATCGAAAATATGGATAGAGTACCGGCTTTAAGTTCCGATCTTATGGAAATGATGAAAACATTCCAAATAGGAGACGGGAGAGGTCCGGAATTAATGAAAGCATGGCTTAAAGGTTGGTATTGTGAGGCCGAAAAACAATTAAAATATAATTGGATAAAAACTAAAGTTGTAGAATTCGGAAAAGAGAAAGGTCATTTAGTAGATCAACAAGAAGATAGAGAAATAATTTATAGTAGAGACGATATGATTAAATTTGCAACAGATTTCGCGAGGAGCAATAAATAAAAATGAACCAAAAAGAAATATTAAAATGTTTAAAAGTTATTGAACAATTAGAAAAAATCGACAATATTAAAGTTATAAAAAAAGGTGTTGATATAATCGAAGAATTTGCATATATTGATTTTGAGTTTGAAAATAAAAAAAAGAGTTTAATTGTAGGATATAATGAACAGGTTAAAGAGTACGTGTTTAAATTAAGAGACGAGGACTTAAATAAATTACTTGGTGGATTTGTTAAAAAGATTAAAATTGAAATGATTCATAGTTTAGAGAATCATATTGCAATTAATGGAATTTATTAAATAAAATGAAATTTACACTAAGAAAAAATAAAAAAATGATGTTAACAATAAATGTTAAACATAGTTTAGACCTTTGGGATTTAGTAGGTTTTTTATTTGCTAATCACTACACTCTACAAGATTTAAAAAATAAATCTAAAGTTTCAATTATGGGAGATCTTAACTCATATTTAGCATATGCAGGTTGGAATTGTGGATCTTTGGATAATGTAGAACATGAAAACATAGAGCAAGGAATAAATATTTTAAAAAAAAGATTTAAAGAATTAAATTAAAATGACAATAAAAAACGCAACTAACAACATATATTTATATATTAATGAATATTTAAATAAATATATGAAAACCAAAAAACTAGAAACTATTACAATGTTAAAATCAGATTTTGACGGATTAAAAAAAGAATATCCAAGTGAGAACTGGAAAATCTTTAAAGACAAGATTAATAATAATATAATTAAAGCTAAAATTAAAAAATTAATATAATAAACCGATACTTCCCTCCGCGAAAGGTTTTAAATCTTTTTTTATATATTTAAATTGATCGTGATTAGACGACTTACCACAAGAGCCAACAAATTGATATTTTTTAGATATTTTATTTAATACATAATATAATCTTTTAGATTTACTTATTCTATAATCCATTAAATATCCATTATCATAATTTGATATAATCGAGTTTTTTAAATAAGTACCCTCATTAAAAGTAGTTTCAAAATAACGTTTTATTTTGTTTAAATCCTTAATGTCAAATACTGGAGACTTGAATATTAAAGTATAATCATAAAGGGCCATTTCTGGAATATAAGATCCTCCAGAGTCTAAAATTTTAAAATCTGATTTTTTTTTAATTTCAATAAAATTATAATTATCTTTTAATTGTTTAATGTCTCTTTTATTAATATTATTAAGTTCGTCCTCAAATTCTGCATAAGTAGGATTATAGAAATCAAATTCTTTATCAAGTCCAAAGTTAGAAAACTCTCTATATTCTGGCGCTATAATATTTTTAATATTTTTAAAGCTTGATTTCTCAAGTTTATTATCTTTTTCAAATTTATTTATATGTGGAATTAAAGATTTAATTTTTTTATATAAATTAGAATTATTTAATCCAATCCCGATATATTTCCGAATCTTTTTGTTTGAGTGTGGGCCTGTTCTGATACATTTTGTTAAATAAGGATATTCTTTTCCGTTCGGCCTTTTTTTTAATTCAAGATAAACCATTTATATTTTTGGGGGGGACAACAATATAATAAATATTATTAATTAAATAGATTATAAAATAAAGTATCAATATTAAACTTAATTATTTTTTCTTATCTTTAATTTCTTTTAATAATATTTTTCTTAATTTCATGTATGAATTTTTATCGTTTTTGTCTGGGAGATCGTCGAGAACATCGCCATATAACACATTTTTTTTAATATTTTTATCAATTGACATTTTTAAAAAAATACCTCCTTAATTATTTTTAATCGTTGTGATTTTTCTCCCGGTGTTTCGGCTTTTCTTGTAACATAATTTAATTTAATTTCAACCATTTTATCGCCGTGTAATTTCGCGTTTACTATTCTTATATCTTCCGCTATTGCCTCTGTTACTTGTTGATTTGATGAATCTTCCAGATTTGCAAAAGATTCATTTAAAAAATATTTTTTCATTTGAGGAGATTTATCAACCATTTCCTCAAGATCATTATATGCGTTTTCTTTCATAAAATTATACATTTTAATATGGCCGTTTTCATGTAATATAACATTACGTAAAAAATCTTTATTAGTCATTTTATTTAATATTGCATAATTTGATTTTGATAATAATTTCTTTTCAACATTAAGCTCCCCGACCCGATATTTTGTAATATCGGCCTCTTTAGTACCAAATAAATAAATATTATTTTTTATTTCATGTTTAAGACTAAATCCCAAACTACCAGATTTTTTTAAATCTAGAAAAATAATTTTATTTTTTAAATTATAATCTTTTAAACTTTCCATAATATCATTTAATAATTTATCAGATATAAAATCTGATTCTTCAAAACCTGGAGTAAATGAATTTAAATAAAAATCTCCTGTGTATGTTTTAGCTTGAACCTCTCCCGAATTTTTTCCGACATTATAAAATTTAATATTCTCTCCAATATTAAATAAATTAGATTTAAGCTCTGTGTCAGTTGCACGAGAATTTAATATTTTTTTAGTTGCATTTTTTGGGATATATCTCCGGATTTTAGTCCACGAGTGAGGGCCTAATCTTTTTGTCTGAGTCCAAAAATAAGAAACATACCCAGAAACAGAAACTTTTTTTTCTTTAAACATTTATTAATTATCACGCTCCAATTTAACAAAATTTAATGAATTACCAATTTTTAATTTATTAGTGAACCACGCAGTCGCAAAATAAGACGAGTTGCTTTTTGTTTGATATGGTACCTCGAAATTTATTCTTTTATTAAAAAATATGATTTCTAATCCAAAGTTATTAAATAAATTTTGTCTTGTCTCAGTCTCTAAAGTTGTTAAAGGTAATAATAAAGCGAAAGGTTTTTTTAATTTATAACATCTTTCTAAAAATTCATTTTTTAAACTATAAGGCGGATTTGTTAATATACAATTATATTTTTTTGGAGGTTTACAAGTTAAAAAATCATTATTTGTACCTCCGCGTAAGATTTCAGTAGTAACGACTTTATAACCTTTTTTTCTTAAAAATTTTGCAAGATTACCCGACCCACTCGCGCACTCCCAAATTATCCAATTTTTTTTTAAGTATTTTAATAATGGATTTAAAGCATAATGAGGAGTCATGTAATCATCTGGAGATACTTTTTTTGAGGGTAATTTTTTTTTAATCATTATTTGATAACTCCGGAAATTTATGTTTTATACTTTGACCATACCCAGAGCCTAAAGAATCCATGTCATTATATTCATTAGATTTAGGATCAATAAAAAATAATTTATAATCAATAGGCATATTTAATATTTTTTTTTCCATTTATTAATTAGTTAAACACATTTCGACATGTTTCCCCATGGTTCGGGAATTTCTTGAGAGTTGAGTCACTTGAATAGACTTTTTTAAAATCTTTTGAACTTCGTCCTCTAAAAATTCGCGTAGGCAATCGGTAGCGTCTGGAGAGATTTTATCGGCCCCTGCATGTTTTAAAATTTCCTCTACACTTGTTAAAGTGATATGGTGCACTTTATGAGACATCAGAAAGAAACCTCCGATATAGCGTTCTTTATGTCCTCTCGGCGAATAATAACTCTATTATCTAAGTTAGAAAATTTTAACGCCATGTTTGAAACACCAAGAGCTTTTTTTAAAATATCTTCACAAACTAAACCAATCGCGGACTCTGAGATCTCACGGCCTCCTAAATTTGAAAAACTACTTTTAACATGATGTCGAGAAATAAATATTTTATCATGGAGTTTTAATTCTTCCTCTTTAATTATTTTTTTTGTAGAATTAGATTTTAATTTAACATCGGTTTTTTTAGATTTTGAAATAATTTTATTATCGGAAACCTTTTTTTTAATAGACATATATATTTATAGTTTTTTAGATTTATAAGTCTGGAGTTTTAAATATATAAAATACTCCAGACTTATAAATCTTGAAATGAATATATTAATATGAGATTGAATTTATTAAAATATAATAAGATTGTCTTAATTAAAAATATTATTATATTAAATTTATTAATGTTTTCAATCTCGTTTATTTTTGGAGTGTCACAAGTGGACGCCGACGCGTCTTTAAGTTTAAAATTATTAATTGAAAATTTTAAATTAATAATGAATATTATAATCGGAGTGGCTTTTATGATTAATCTATTAATTGGTTACATGAGAAAGATGACCGCAACAAGAAATAACGACCTTGTAAAAATAAAACAAGCCGAAAATCAAATTAAATATGCAGTTTATGGATTGTTACTTTTAGGTTTATTTCCTTTATTAATTGAATTACAACAAAGTTTATCAAATTGGAGTTTTTCAAGTTCTGGGATAACTGATTAAAATATATAACCATATAACAAACTTAATAATAAAGGCCTACGTATAACTTTAATTTTTTTAATATGTTGATAATATTTTTGATCTCCAGGATAATTTAAGATTATATCTCCCTCCCCTAAAAAATAAAAAATCGCTGATTCTCCGTCGGTTGCAATAGTTTCCGAATAATTTTTAAATCCGGGTATTGAATAAATTATTTCTACATTATCAATATAAATCCCGTCGTCAGTCATTAAATAAGGAGTTATCTCAATTTTTTCCCCGGGGCCGTAAAACATACCATTATTTTTTAATATTACTTTCTTAAATATATTTTTCTTAAAAAAATTAATTTCATACTCTAATACGTTGCCGAGTAAAGTCTCAAACTCAATATCAATTTTATTTAAAGTAGTTCTGAAACCTATTAAAATTGAATTATCTCTCTCCTCAACCAAAGGAGATTTATAATTATATCTTGCGACAGATACAGACACGGACTCATTTCCAATCTTTTTATTTAAAGTACTTTTTGCCTCATAATGTAAAAAATCAACAGGAGGAAATTGATATTTAATAATATTAAGAAAATTTTCTTTCTCAAGAAATTTATCAACACGAATTTTTTTATATGTAGAATAATTATATATAAATAATTCTAAATATATTAAATTGTCCTCACTCCAAATTTTATAATTTTCCTGTCTTTCCGGTTCATCAACATAAACATAATAATTATCTGTAATAATTCCCAGATCAGAGACAGAATCAGAATAAGAACTTCCGCAAGCTTGACAATGTCGAGAACATGATCCACCAACAGAGACGCCACAACAATAAGGCTCCCACTCATAAAAATTCACATTATAATTAATACTTAAAACCGCCGTTGAGTCAATTGTTACTTTTTCATTTGAGAACGTTGTCGATAATTGAGAATAAAGTAATTCCTCAACGTGACCACGCTCCCGATTTATAGCTTGAGAACCAATCCATACCGGTAAATTATTAAAATAAATATTTTCTGTGATTTTATTATCAAAATTTGTATATTCAATTTTACAGAAACCAGACTCTACTTGCGGATAAAAATGAGCCTCATAATTTTCCGGGACCTCTAAATCAAAATGATAAGATCTTATAGCTCGTACATCTTTAGATATGTATGTGATATTATTATATATAACGGCCGGATTAAAATTAATAATTTTATATCCGAAATTTTTAATTAATGTTTCGTTTATTTCATTTCCAAATACTAAGGAGTTATTTAAACTATTATCATAAAATTCGAGACTATCAAATATTTTATCGGTTAAATCTTGAGAGTCATATTCTATATTTAATAAATCCTCATGATAAACATTTAAAATATTAAAATTAAAATCTTGAGAATCAATATTATATAATTGTGCAATTAAAGTTTTTTTCTCAACTTTTGTTTTATTTGAATTTGATAACTTTAAACAAAGATCCTTTTTCTCATCTTGGTAGTATTTAATATAAGAATTAACAGGCATAAGCTCACTTATTCCCGGGACTTGACCAAATGTATAAAAATATATTTTTTCTGCGAAATTTTCAGAAAATAATAAATCACAATTTAATAAATTATCATTATCAATAGTATAAATAATATTAAAATTTAAAAATAAAAATAAAAATACAAAAAATGATTTATACATTTTTTGAAAGTGATTTAAAATAAACCGAAAAATACTCCCTTTAAAGCTCCAATTATAATAATAATTATAAAAATTTTAACTGAATCTTTAAATGATTTCTGAGCTTGTTCTTTTTCTTGTGGTCCTTTTGTTTCATCACTATTAATTTTCGATTGTGAAATTAAAGATAGTAACATATTACCCAAACCATACATTCCCGCAACACCAATTAAAATATTTACTAACATGTGCCCTCCAGTTGTGAATAAAGATCTTTGAGCCGAGGTTTGAGCGTATAACTCTTTTTCTTGCACAATACATTTATCAAATTCCACCTCGCAAACATTATCGCCCGCTCCGAATCTATTCTCGCATGAGTCCTTTATACTATCACATGCCGACGCTCCATATCCCACTAATAAAAGTGGAGATAAAAAAAACATCAGTAAAAAAATTTTTATTATTTTATTAAATTCCATAGTTATATATGGTTTTACAGATTTATAAGTCTGGAGTTTAAAAAAATAATTTACTCTTTTAAATATATAGTATTTAATATTTTTATATTTTTTTCAAGTTCTGTTTTAATTATAACTCGACCATTCATATTTAATTTTTTTTCGTAATGATCCCGAATTTTTTGACTTGGTACAACAATAAACCAACGATCTAGATATAAATTATTTAATTTTTCAATTTTAATTTTTAAATCTTCAACATGTCCCTCACGACTTCCAGATTCAACCTCAATCACACAATCCAAACCTTGAGGGTTTTGAAACCATATGTCAGGCCTCCCCTCAATTCTTTCGTTTTCAATCTCTACCTCTTTTATACCTGTCTCTCGAATTAAATAATCAGTTAAATTAATTAATGATTTATGATAAAATGTATTTATTATATTTTTATTATCTGGTTTTGCATGTTTAAATTTTGCGTGTAATGTCGGAGATAATATATTTTTAAAATCATCTGGAGATATTAAAACTGATTTATCTTTTTTCCTGTGGATCCTCATATAAAATTCAATTCTTGGGCGTTGATTAGATAATTTAAATTTAACATGACCGAAACCTTGAGACTCAAGCTCTTTTATTTCTTCATTATTTAAAGTATTTAATTCAATCCCTCCCAGTGTGCAATTTCTCAAAGGGTACCAATCTTTTTTATTTTTTAAAATATTCTCTCTAATTAAATCATAATTTTTATCATCATCAGAAGTTTTTAAATTTTTTAAATCATCATTACCATATAAAAAATTATATTTTTTATATTTTATTTCTTGATCTTTAGTTATTTTATTATTTTTAATAACACTCTCAAACATTAAATCATCTAAAAGTTTTAATTTTTGCAAATCTGCAGTTTCTGGCTCATTTTTTTCGTATAAAGAATTATATTCTTGAATATCTGTTTTAGAAATAAAATCTTTTGATAGTTCTCGAATATTTTCTTTTAAATCTTTAAACTTTTTTTTATTTGTTCTATCTATCATAAATCTTTTAGAAAAACTACTTTCGGCATATTCAAGCTCCTCATCTGTCGGCGTAACATTAAACATATAATGTTTTTCTCCGAACATTAAAAGACCCTCTCCAACATTACACGAAGTTAAAAAGTTCGCCTCCTCTGGCGATAAATTAAATTGTTGTTTTAAATTATTTATTTGACCGGATTCCTGTTTTAATAATATTTTGATTGCGGAGTTATCAATTGTTGCACGACCACCCTCCGACCCTTGAAGATCTGATATAGATTGAGTAATTATTACTTGACCGAAATCGTATTTTCTTAAAGTTTTGGCGTCGCTTTTAACTTCTTGATCTCCGTCAGTAGATAAAACTTTCCAAGCCTCGTCTCTAATAATAAAACCTTTTAATTTTTTATTTTCATACTCAGATATGATTTTAAGTTTTTCGTCATCAGTTGCACCTTTCATTTTTTTATTAAAAGCCTCCTCGCTCATATCTGATTTTGTAGCTTTAAATTTTGCTCTTGTAAGTTCTGAAATCATACCCATAAGACAGGCCGATATAGTGTCCGGTACGTCATCGATACCAAAACATATATTTTTTGCCTCCCAATCTATAAGTGTAGTTGTTGACATGTAATCATATGCTCCACCTTTACAAAATGGTTTAATGTGTACAAATAAATTATAAGCTTTTGTTTTTTCTTGTCCTTTAGAATCTGGATTATTTGCGATAGCTTGAATTATTGGGAGTATGTCATTAAATTCCGGTTCCACTATCTCGGGATTATCTTCATTTATAAACTCCGGACCTATACCTTTTGATTCATAAGCCTCCTCACTAATTTTTAAAAATAAAGGGAGTTGTTGATCTGTCATGATTGGAATTAATTTTCTTATTGATCTTTTTAAATCTTCAATTTTAGTTTTTCTATTTTTTCCTGCTAAAGCGAAAATGTTCGGAATATTACCATTAGGAGACATTAAAATATATTGTCCCCCTGTCGCGTCAGTTATTGCTTTATATTCATTGTTTGGATCTGTTGTGTACATTTCTAAACCTGTTGATCCGTGTCGAATATTAAATAAAATTTTTACTGCAACAGTTTTCCCGGATCCAGATCCACCAACAACTAAAACATTATGATTTTGAGATTTTCCTATATCTTCATTTATTGGGACATTAGTTTTTAAATTAATTCCGAAAAGAATCCCGTCAAGATCCTCCTCGTAATAAGAATCAGTAAAAGGGAAAAAAGCCGACGCCCCACTTGTAAAAAAATCGTGTTTATATCCCTCGTAAGAATTCCCAGGTAAAAAATTTCTTAATTTATTTTCTTGATAATAATTATCAATTTTTGCCTCAATCACTAACTCGTTTAATTCATCTTTTAATTTTCCAGATTCAACGCTTAACTCATTAATACTATCGGCTTTAAGTCCAACTTGAAACCCTATTGAAAAAGCTTTCTGTTCTCCGTCGGCTAATATATCCATACCCTCAAGTAAAGACTCCTCTTTCCTTTTAAGAACTGCGTCAACACCTCCGCCCTCTTGAATATGTGAAAGCTCAATTTCAATATCAACAAAAGTTGACTCTAATTTTTTTGTCTCAATACCTCTATTGATTGGTTCAATACTTTTAATATAATCAAAATTTAAATCTGAATTAATTAAATTTGTAACGAATCCTTGTTTTATTTTTTTCGGGAAACCAGTAAAATAATAAGTCCTAAAGTTATGATCGTTAATTTGACAATAATCTTTATGATTATCTATAAAATCCGGTCTTAAATTTGAAATGTTAGTTTCTGATAAATCAAAATAAGCTTTATATTTATCTGGAGATATTTTTTTAAAAGATTCTGCGACAGGTTTAGAATCTCGGATTTCTTGCTCTAAATATTTTAATCTCTCCTTAGCGTTTGGCCAGAATTTCTTTAAAATTTCTTTTATTATTATATTAACCATATTTTATTATTTTACCCGATCCAAATTTCTAAGATTTGAAAAATCAACCATAAAAGGATAATATTTCATTAGACTACTAGAAGTTATAAATTTATAATTTTTCATTGGACCATTTGAATTTATAGGTACGACGTATTTAATATCTTCGGATAAATCTCGAACCGGGAGAATTCTCGCGTTTAAATTTGAATTACTCCATAGAATAGATAAACGTTTTGATAAATCAGATAAACTTTTATAATCAACTCCTTTTAATAAAATATATGTAGATAATATAAACATTTTTTCGTCACTTTTATCATTTTGATTTTTAATAAATTCGATATATCTTTCATAATTTTTACGTGACAACTCAAGGGCCTCATCTTCTTTATCAAGTTTTTTAATTTCCGATAATTGATAATCAATATTTTTATATCTTTTCTCAAGCTCTTCGAGGACTTGTTTATTTGAAGTTTGTTTATAATAAAAATTTAAATCATAATTACCACGCACAAATACATTATCCCAAAAGTTAGAGGTTGCACTTTTTGGATAATCAAAAATCCCGGCAATCCTTAAATATCTGTTATTAATTGAGGCCTCATTATTTGAAACTTTATACTCCCACTCAAATAAATATTTATATTCTAAAAAAGTTGTGTTTTTTTCTTGTTCTGCATACTCTTCAATTAAATTAATAATTGTATAAAATTTATTATTAGTATAAATACTTTCATAAAAAAAAGAATTATATAATCCTGCTATGTGATCGTTGTCTAATTCCTCAACTTGAAAAAAAGTATTTAAAAGTTTAATTTCTCTCTCCCAAAAAGCCGGCTCTTCTTTTTTTTTAAGATAATTATTAAATACAATGTCCGCATATTTTCTTTGATAATTTAATATTTTATCAATTTTTGAATTAGATCCAGATTTTAAACTTTCTAAATATTTTAAATATCTATTTCCGTCATATGTATCGCCTCCTAATTTTTCGATTTTATAATCATCATATGATAATGTTATATAATACTCTCTTAAAGCGGGTAGCGTATAACTTTTTGATTTAATATATTTTAAAAAATTAGATAATCCGAGCTCGGCCTCCTTGCTTAATAAATCCCGATTAAATTCAAGTTGTTTTTTAATTTGACTTTTAATTCTATCGACGTATGACTTAGCGCTATAATTCATAGTTTTTAAAGTGATTTGAACCTCTGACTCTGTACTCTCAAGAAACTCCCGGAATTTGACCTCCTCCTCCTGTTGTTTGGCCTTTGATAAATTTAAAAACCCGTCGGTTATTGTCACACGAAAAACTTTAGAAATCTCTCCATTATTTTTATATATTTTATTTTGAGTAATCTCTTTAATTTTTAAAATTGATTTTACTTTTTCAGTTATATAATTCTTAACCATATTTAAATTACTTCCTCCGGTAAAATTACAGGGAAACCGAATTCCTCGCTAGTTTCTTCTAGTGAATTAAAATAAGAGGGATAATAATTTAATGTTTCGGCGTTTGATAAATTATTAATTTCCATTTTCATTTTTTGGAAATTTCTTTTTAATCTATCAACTTTTAAATTTAATCTTTTAATTTTATTTTTTTCTCTAAGTTCATCATCTTTAATTAAAAAGTCACTGGCCTCCTCTTCAATACCTATATAAATATAAAATAAACGATTTTTAATAAAACGTTGTGATGTGTAATTTTCCCAGAATTTAATAAAATCATGTTGAAGAGATACAAGCGCGTCATTTCCAGACACATATCTTTTTTTTAAATTTAATAAATAAGGATCCAAATTTAATAAAATAGTTCGTACTATTTCTTTAATTGGAAAATTTAAAGAATTTAAAAAATTTTGATAACTATAAATTATAGATAATTTTTCCTCTCTGGATTTAATTTCAAAATTTATAGGTTTTACTTTTAATAATGATCCAATACTTTTATCTTTAAAATGTATTATAGAATTTTCAATTTTATCAACAAAAATTAAATAGTCCATTTCACGAGAATAAATATCTCCCTTATGTATAGATAAAAGCTCATAGTTTGTATTATTTTTTATCTCTTGTTCTCCGTCTAAAAAATATAAATATAAAACAAAACTAAACCCACATATAAAAGTAATAACTAATAAAAAAACACCCGGCCAAATATTAAATAAAATGTCAAAAAACCATAATATCAAAATTAATGTTAATGAAATATAAAAACCGGTTTTATTATCTAATAATTTATAAGCTAAAAGAGGGTGGTAAACTAAAAGAAAACTTAAACAATAATATACGCTAATATATAATAAGTAAGATGTGAAATCTCCAGAGCTCGAAACTGTCGGTAGAGATTGATAAGCTTTATATAAAATAATTCCTAATAAACCAGGAATACCAACCGCAACCACTAAAGAAATAAAAGCTTGTGTACCTGTTAATTTAATAATACCAAAAAGGGAAACGGATTTCCTTTTTTCTGCTTTCAAATCCGGCAACTTTTCCGCGTCATATCCGGATAACTCACTACTCATAAAAATATATGGTTTTCAAGATTTATAAGTCTGGAGTAAATAGACCAAAACGAAACCGAAACATATCAAAATAGGGACCACATTAAATTATTTTAAATTGAGGATCATTAATTTTTTAATATTATTATAATCTAAATTTATAAAATTTCCTGCATTTGATGAAGACATGAAAATCATTTTAAACCTCATTAATTGATATTTGCCTCTAATCGAAACTTTATCATGTTTATATATAAATAAATCATCGAGTAATTTTTTTAATATATCATCGTCCATAAATAAAAGAATAAACTAACATATATAAAATTATTTATGTTTAGATAAAACTTTAATTTCTTTATTTTTTTGTTTTAATTCAGTATCAAAACCTCGACTCATATTTTTTATAGTCTTATCTTTTTGTAAAATCTCATATTTATTTTTTTTAGATAATTGATTTAAGTTTCTTTTTTCTCTTTTACCATATGCAGAGTTTAAACTTGCCGTAGTTTGAAAACCCTCAACTATACGATCGGATATTTGCTCTCCAAATATTTTAAACATAAATCTTAAAGGAATTATAATAAAAAAAATTCCGAAAACTATAAACAATAAAATTAAAAATATAAATCCATTTGCATAAAATCCAATCTCAGATATAAAGGCAATCGTTGATAACTCAAGATATATAATTATAAATGGAGTGAATAAATAAGCAAAAACTAAATAGTCACGAATAAAATAAAAATATCTTTTAAATCTAGTAAAATATAAAAAACTAGAAATAATAATTAAAGGAGACGATAAAAATAAAAGTAATTTAACAAAATAAGACATCAAATTAATTAATACAACACACCAAGAAATAAACCAAGAATTAAAAATAAAACTACTTAAACCTTGAGAAATATGATTATAATCAATTAATATTAAAGATTTATAATCAAATGAATAAATATAATATTTATTAATCTGATAAAAAAAGTCATGTATAAATAAAATAAATATTGGTACGAAAAAAAATAATAAACAAACTTTAATAAAATTATTAATAGACTCCTCTAGTCTATTAATTTTATGTAAATTTCCGCCCGTAGATTGTGAGGAAAGCATTATTTTAAAGAACCAAAATAATAATAAATATGAAATTATATCTAAAACAAATAAATTTAAAGCTAATATTTCCGGACTGAAATTTTCGGTTTCAAGTTTATTTATAGAATTAAACATATTTTCAAAAGCGAGTAAACTCTCCTCTTGGTTATCATAAGCCCCACTTAATAACCATTTTTTAAATGTACAACTTGGTTTATATATAGGACAATCAACAAAGTCAACTATATCAACGTCGTCCTGTGTCTGTTCTGGAGTAACTGAAAAAACCCCTGGTATTATAGAAAATAATAATAGTAATAATAATATATATTTTTTCATTTTATGCACCGAAATAAATTAAACTTGATACTAGAGAATACCCAAACAATCCGATTAAATAACCTTTACCGATATATTTTAAATCGATGTTTAATATTTCTACTTTTTTAATGTTCATGTCTCTTTTTGCTTTAGATAATTTAGATAATATTTTTAATATTTTAATAAAAGCCAATAAAGTCATAATTGCAGGGAGAGACATAATTAAAAAATCTAAAGTTATAATTGAATTTATAATAAAAGGAAATTCAATATTTAAAATTTCATATTCACTTAATATTTTTTCATATCCCATATTTATTTTAATGATGTTAAAAGTTTACCAAATCCTTTATTTATTGCCCCCTCAATACTTGAGCCTAATATTTGAGCTCCTCCAGAGATAAATTTTTTTAAAATTATACCACCTAACCAAAACCAAAATATTAAACCTGCGCCAATAGTTCCAAATATACCACCTATTAAATGACCAGACAAAGAGTCTAAGAGTAAAAAAGATATAATCTCTCCGATTACTCCAACAAAGAAAAAAAAAAACACAGGGAAAAAATATAAAAGAATTAAAATATCTCTTAAAAAATTTGATGTTGCAATTCTACCGGAAAAATGTAAAACTCCCCATAAAGTAAATATTGGGAGACTAAAAAGTTGAATAATTACAAGTAATAAAAAAGCAAATAAAATCAATAATAACGCAAATAACATTATAAATCTTAAACCTGCCGTGAATAAATTTCCTCCTCCGAAAAATTCCGGATCTGGAATTATTAAATTTTCTATAGTTGAAGATATAAATATATTTTGAATTATGTCAGTAAAAGAACCAACAAGAGAAAAAAATATAGTTACAAAAGATAAAAAAATTAATGTAGATATAAATTTTGATTGAGATTTCTCAAGCTCTTTTATTTTTTCCGGATCTCCAGATGTGTTTTGAGATTTGAAAACTAAATAAAAAACCCAAGCATATAAAAGTAAATTAATAAAAGTTAGTATTAAATCATTAATCCAATAGGCAAGACTAGACTCTTTAAAAACGTCAGTTTGTAATAAAGATTCGTCTCCGCTAAATATAACGTTATATATTGGAATAGTTGCTTTATACATTAAATCATCAAAAAAATTTGTGGTTGTCTCAATTGCACAACCTAAAGAAAAACCACAATCGCCAACCGCGTACAAACTCGGTAACAATAAAAATAAAATAAAAATAAAAATGGTTTTATATAACATAATATATTATCATATTCAAGATTTATAAGTCTGGAGTAAATTCGATAAACCAAACCGAAACATAACAGAATATAAATATAAATAAATATATTAACCTATTGTAAAAACTTTTTTCTCTTTAATTGTTGCATTAATTGACAATCTCCCAAATAATGAAAAGCCAGTCTCACGATCAAGAACCTCAAAAGTAAAAGATTTTAATTTATTTAAATCCATAATATCCAGTTCTTTATAGTAATTAGATATTTTACTAAAATGTCCCTCATCGTCGAGGCCTGCAAAACGATTCAATAATAATATATCATTTTCATATACGGATATGTTATATTTTAAATTAATATTTTTTAAATTCAAATTTGTATTTTCAATAATTATAAAGTATTTATCTGCAATTATTTTATTTTCAATAAATTTAGATTCTATAAATTGATGTTCTATAAATACGTTTGGTTTTTTATCATGATATATAAAAGTTTTATCTGGTTCTATAATAAAATAATCTTTAAATAAAATATTTCCTTTTCTTTCAATCCAGATCACAAACTCACTTTTTTTAAAATCATCTTCTTTTAAATATTTAAAAAAAAATATGGCGTCAACTTCATCGTTAAGTTGAGAGGGCATAATATCTTTATATTCTTTAAATCCTGTTTTTTTCTCTTCTATATATACACGTACCAACTCATTTAAATTTAAAGTAGTGTCAAATTTTACTTTAGCGGTAATATTAAAACTTTCATAAAAATAAACTTTAACAGGAGCTTTATAATTAAAATCTAATATATAAGGATCAAAAAGTTTATTATTTATAGATTCGCCCTCTTTTAATTTGTTTATATTAGCTTGAGGTGTAACGTCCGGAAAATTAATATTTGAAATATTATCTTTAACAACATTATATATATTATCATTAGAATTATCTTTACTTAAATAAAAAATTGAAGATCCAACTATTGCAAGTAAAACAAACGCAGGAAAAATATAATTCTTATTCATATATTATAAATGAATTTATAGATTTATAAGTCTGGAGTAAATGGAGCGAAACGAAACCGAAACATATCTTTATTTTTTAAAATTATCTTGCGAATTCCATTTCTGGGAGTCCTAGAGCTTTAAGCTTAGGATTAATTTTTTGTTTGCAAGTTGTCCGAGCGTTATCATCAGTTATTTTTAAAGCTTTAGCCATATGTTTTACTTTAATAGGTAATCCCTCTTTATCGAGTTTTGTTTTTAATTCATTATAAATTTTATAAACATGTTCTTGTCTATGATTTAAATCTCCTTTCTGTTGTGTTAATTTATGTTTTGCAAGATCTATGCTCACATTTTCAAAATCACGTAATTTATTTTTTAATTCTGTTAATTCTTGTTGTTGTGTTAAATTATGCGCCATTAAATACGCGTTTGTATTTCTTAAATCGATAATTGTTGCTTTATCCTCTGCTTTAACATCAAATAATTTATCAAATTTTTTATCTTCTTTTTTAATAACTAAAGCATTTGATGTTTTAATAGTTTTTAATTCTTGTTTTTTTTCTTTAAGATCCTCTCTCAAATCATCAATAGTTTTATCATAATGTTTAGCTTGATTTATTATTAATGAAGAATAATCTTTATTAGACTTTTTATTTAGATTTCTGAAAAAATTTTTTATCATAAGTATATTATAATGATATTATATATAAATATTATTTGTCACTCTAAAGCATACCAAACCGAAACGAAATATATTATTTTAAAATATCCTCAATAGATTTATCAATATCAAAATTTAATTTCTTTTGTTTTTGGTTCATATGTTTTTTATTATTAGACCTTTTTAGAGATTCAATATCCATAGTTTTTTTTATTTATTTTATAAATTTATGATCCCTTTCTATTTGTTCATGTGAAAT
>JABSQY010000010.1:25056-36372 GCA_013215525.1 Nanoarchaeales archaeon
AACGTCATCATATTTACTTTTATTTGATTTAAAAAATAATGAAAATATGCTTTTTTTTATATTTATAGGTTTAGTATCTTTACTTATTTTAAGTTTTTCCTTATGTATGGATTGTATATTTTTGGATTTATTATATAATATTTTATTTTCATTATCATTATATAAATTATCTGATAGTTTAGTTTTTGATTTTATATCTTGGTTATGTTTTGATTCGGTTTGATTTGTTTTATTAATTTTAATATTTTTTAATATATCTGGAGTATGATCCTTATTATCAATAACAGATTTATTTTTCTTATGAAAAAAATTAAATATACCGGAATTAGGTTTTATAGTCTTGGGGGGTACATCTATATTATGTTTTGTTTCGGTTACGTTTTGTATATTCTCGATACTCTCAAGTTCTTTAACGGGGTTTTTAGTAGTTATTATGTTAGATATAGGTTTATAGTCATTATTTAATTTTATGTCATGATCCTTTAAATCATTTACAATTAATTTATCTTTAACGTGTTTTATAGTCTTGGGGGGTACATTTATATTATGTTTTGTTTTGGTTGCATTTTCCATATATGAAACATCAGATTCTAAATCATCAAGTTTATTATTTTTTATTATATGTTCAAAATTATTTTTTATATCTGATAAAGTTATATTTTCTTGAACTTCCCCGGCAAAGTCTGGAGGTGGTGCATTTAATCCTTTTTTATTAATTTTGGATTTAGTTAAATTTTTATTATAATTACCAGATTTTAAATCTTTGATTACACGTCTTAAAACTTTTATGTCGTCACTACTCTCCGGCTCTTCGATCTTAATTCTTTCTATTTCATTAATAAATATATTTTTTTCATCACTTAATTTATTTTTTGATAATATAACCTTGTCAAGTTCTGAACTCGTTGCGTTAAGATCATATAAATAAGCCTCAACTATTTTCTGGTCTCGTATCATTTCTTTTTTTATTTCTAGTTCTAAACTATTTATAGATTTTAATTTATTTTCAATTAGAGATAATTTTTTTTGTATTTTTTTAAGATTAGTCATTTTAAGATTTATCCTCAAGTATCGAATCAATAGATTTTCTATTACTAGGTTTTTTTTTATTTCTAACTCTTGTAATATAATAATATAAAGCTCCAATAATTAAACCTATAAATATAACGATTTTAATTGCATAAAAATTTATATTATTAAATCCGGATTTATCATTTTTAAGATCTTGCTCATATTCTGGGGAGTTAGTAGTTACAATTTGACCAGAAAGAGAATCCTCGGACTGAGTTTTTATTTCTTCGGCTTTAATTTTTTTAAGTTCTGAAATTTCGAGAATATTATCAGTTTTTTTTGTTGAGTAAACAAATGTTTTTTTTTCTAAATTTACAATCACACACTCCAAAGGATCCCGGATTTCTGCACGTGAACAGAATTCATTTGCTTTAGGCATGATAAAAAAGTCATTCTCGGCCCTCATCACGCTCAGACTCCCGAGTTTTGTCTCTGAGTCTAATCCGTCATATCTAATAATTAAATCGTCCCTCCCGTCGTTGTCAACATCAAAATACTTAATTTCATTTAATCCTATAATTAAAGTTTTTGGAGACGAATATAAATATAATAAAACATTATTACTTTTTATAGATCCGATATTAATCTCATGAGAATTCACATTAAATTTATCAACATTAAAATCAAAATATGTTAAATCATAAAAAATTTTTGAACCTAATAATAAACCTCTATTTTTTGTAAATTGTATAGTATCGATTTGAATAGTTGTTTGTAATTGTTTAATATTTGTATAAGGGGAATCTGTAAGAGTTAAAGGATCAGACAAACTTTTTTTATTTACATCAACAACGGCGATTATTTCTTTAGAGTATATAATAGGGACCACACTAGAGAAACAAACCAAAACCAAAACGAAACTAGATATTAGTTTCATTTTATAATGTTAACCTCCTTTTTGGTTTAGATGATCTAAACATCATCACAATTATAAAAATAATAAATATAGATATAACTCCTCCAACAATATAAATTATATTTTGATTTAAATTAAATCCTTGTTTTGATTCTGCAACATATACAGAAACTAAACTTAATAAGATTTGTTTATTTTCTCCAGAGCTTGACTTAACTCTCAACCCTAATTTAAAAATATCTTGATCCGTATATTCTGTAGGCATAACAAATTTAATAACTATTCTTTTGGCGGTGTTATAATCTACGTATATAAATTTTCTTGGATCATAATCAGAGGGAGAAATTATTTGCGATAATCCAGTTATTTTTGTATCTCCTGCAATATGTAAAGTTATATACGATTTATTTTCTTCCAATGAAATAGGGATATAAGAATTTAATCCCGTAGGATTTCTATTATCAACATAAAACTCTAAATAATGAGTTTTTTTATTAAAATCAATTTGATGAACAATATTACTTTTTTCTTTTGATGTTAAATAATTAAAATTATTTTCTGATCCATAATATGAAGAATAAAAAGCTATATCCCAATTGTTAACACTAGGATTTTTATATCCTGCTTTTAAATTATTTCCCTCAATAGTGAGCTCTATCTCCTCGGCATATATGAAAGAAAATAAACAAAACAAAACCATAACGAAACTAAATAAAAATTTCATTGTTCAACCTCTACAACTTCAAGATCTAAACGAGTTGTATAATCCCCAGATTCAAGAGGGAGCTCTAAATCTAAATTCCACCAATTTTGGAAACTTTGTCCGGGATTTAATTCTCCGTTAAATATTTCATTTCCGAATTTATCAATATTAAATTTATTCCTTGATCTTGAGACCTCAACGTCGGCCTTAGAGCTTGCATATCCTAAACGATTTTTAATTTTAAAGTATGTCTCATCATCATCAAGCCAAAAAGCGTGCTCTTCTGATTCTAGACTAAATAATTTAAAATTATTATAAATTGAGTTTCCTGTATTTTGTATTAATAAGTTAGTTTGTAAACTCTCCCTTAATGTATCGTCAAAGTCTGCGTCATCAAAATTTATAGAGGTTATAGTATAACCCGATATAATACCATAAGAAAAATAAGTTTCGTAATCTCTAAACTTTCCGTGACTATCTTCGATATGTATTTCAACTTTATAAGAACCTCCCGGAACTGAGAACTCAAGAGCGGGCTCACATAAATATATATTATCTGCAAGTTTTGAAAATGTCCGGGTTATGACTTCGACATCATTCCCTTTAATAGTACAATAAGAGAGAGCGGGACTAAATTCAAGATTAGTATGTATATTAATTTTCAGGGGGGCAATCCCATTATTAACAGGCGTTAAAGTACTGGGTACTATAACCGAAAAATTAACAAAGAAAGGCTCAAAATGATAAATTAAACCTGAACCCGTAGCCCCTGCACTCCATACGATAGGATTAATTAAATTATTAAATTTATCTTTTACATCTGGAATTAATTCGCGAGAATTAAGAGTTAAAGGATAAGACCATATAGTATTACCACCTATTTTTAATAAAATATTAGAGGGATAAATATTTTTAGATTTGGAACCATAAACAATTATATTAGAATCAGAGGAGGGAATAACGGGCCTAAGAATTACGTCGGAAATTTCTAACGTGTCGAATAATATCTCCTTTCCATAAGTAATATAAAATAAATTTGATGATGTTTTTGATAGACTATCGAAAGTTAATATAAAATTATCATTAATTGAATTTATACAATTTTTATTTAGTGTAGGATAATATTCAGATATTTTATCATTAACGCAAATATTTTCTCCGTTTTCATTTTGAATTAACATCGGCTCAAGATTTTCGTCCTCGAATAAATTATTAATTTCTATATTAATATTATTTGATATTTTATCCTCCCATGATATTAAAATGTTTGGATCTCTGAAAGTTATTTCTGGGCTTGAAATATCTTTTTGATGAGCTATATTATCGCCAGTATTTGAAATTTTAGAATAAATATATAATGAATCGTCTCCGGCATTATCTACTATATTGCAAACTCCTTGCGAGTCTGCATTTATACATAATTTTAAAATTATATATTTATCTGCACTTGGTATATAATTAATTCCGCCATTAGATAAATAAATTCTGTTTGGTTTATCCATTTCAAATATTATATTTTTCTTTTGAAAGATTGGAGAGATTAAGGGAATACTTTTTGAGTTTAACTCATATATACTAAGATCATAATAATCCTTTGTGAAACCTGTAGATTTAAGGACTCCTGCGGTCATAAATTGATATGGTGTGATGTCTATATATTCTAAACCTGTTGATCCGTCAAATTTTATAGGTGTGTAGAAATAACATTCCCTATATTTAGAATTAAACTCTCCACAAGATAAAGAATCAGTACCTCCGGAATATTGATTATTTGAAGATGATGAGCTTGTTGTTATGATTAACTCCGTAGTTAAATAATTAGTAAAAGATATGTTATGAGATAAATCAAAATTTATTATATTAATAGGGACCACAGAAGAATAAGGAGTTGCAAGATTTCCGTCGGAAACTTTAGCTCGTATATAATAAACTCCGTCATCTAAAGATGAAACACTCCAATTTAAAAAATTGTTATTAGTTGATGAAACTTGAGTCCATTGAGATAAATCATTTGAAAATTCTATAATATACGTTAAAGGATCGTTATTAATATCTGACGCAGTCAAAAAATTCTCAATAAATACTTTTTGTGAGTATGTATTACTTGGAGTTATTATATTTGTTAAATCTGGCGCAACGTTAGACTTAGACATTTGTTTAGTAAAATTAAAAGTATCTACTGATTGAGTTATAATAATTTTACATGTATATATTACAGAGTTTAATATATTTTCATTTAATAATATAACTGGAGTTGTTGAACTTGTTGCAATAGTAGTCCCGTTTTGATGAATCCAATTTAAAGAATATGATTGTACAATATCATTATCAAGATCTAAATAATTATTATAAGAGCAATTAACATCGTCATTTAAACCCGGAGATTCTGGAGATATATTTATATTTAAAGTTGGAGTTGAGTCTTGTATAGTGAAACCAGAGGAATAAACCCACTCCCCCCACTCTGTCCCGTCGTTGTATCTCTTACCACATTTAATTATAGCTCCTTTGTTTATTGAAACATCAGATAAATTTATAATTTCAGTTTGTGAGATTATAGTATTAACATTAAACCATTTAACTTGTGTATCTGATAAAGTGTCTGAGTCGTCATCTTGATAAGTACCTCCTGTACATGTTGAATATGTATTTTTATAATATGTTGTTTTGTCTGTTAATATTGTACCTTGTACCACTGGCTTTTTATTATATGATCCCTCAAAAAATAAAAAATAACCACCCTCATCATTTACCTGTTCTAGTTTAAGCGTATTGTCTCCGACTGATAAAGAGTCTGATATATCTTGAGATTTTACATTTACGTCTAAGTCATATAAATCATAAAATAAAATTATATTATTCTCATCTTTAATTGTTATAAAGGTAGGTAACTCTGAGTTAGTAGCGTAAGGGACTATATTAAGTTCTGTTATAGTGTCATCTGTTTCCTTGTTTATGTTTTGTCTGTTGTAACTTAAATTAAACTCATTATTTTGTTTATCAATAGTTTCAGATACATATAAATAATTATTATCACAATAAAAATCACTACTTGAGGTTAAATCTTTACATAAAGGGATTGGAACAACTGATTTAAGTTTTATATTATTATGATAATCTATTAATATTATACTGTTTGTAATACTACAAGTGAAAATTGAATAACTTGAACCTCTATGAGATGTTACTAAATTTATTGTGCTTAAATTAGTTGTTGAACTTGAACCTGAAAATGAGTGAGAATTTCCCTCCGTTTCATATCCATATAAAGACATACCGCCAAAATATCCGTAACAGTGAGCAGATCCTTTAGAACCACTCTGATAAATATTACCAGAAACATCAAATGAAGCATAATCTACTATATTATTATGATTTAAAAAAATATCAGAATAAATATATTGATTGTCTGTACTACCAGATGAGCTAAAACTTTTAGAATAACGAAAGATATAAGACATTTCATATTTAAAATTATTTAAATTATTTGAAGTTATTGCATACTCAACAGAAAAACCTATATCCCCATCATAATTTTTTATATTAGAAGACTCATAAACACCAAAATCATAATTCATATAATTTATATTAGATTTATAATAAGATTTACCGTGTACAACATCATAATTTTTAGTTGTAAATATATTTTGAGATTCACGAACAGAATAATTAAACCCTTTTGAAGAATCAAACTTATCATTATTATAAAAACAAATATTATAATTTTGATATGGTGCTATATTGTCTAACAATTCATTAACACATATTATAGTATCAGTATCTTTTAATTTTAATAGTAATGGAAAAAGTCCATAGTCAGATGAATTAGTAAAACTATAATTTAATTCTATAATATCGCCGACGCTTATCCCGGTTTTTGCATAAATTGAAAATTCAGACCACCATATCCCTTTAGAGGAATCATTAAAATTTATTGTTATATCAGTAACAGGATTTAATACTACAGAGTACACACTAAAGAAAGAGAAAATAAAAACTAAAATAAAAATAAATTTCTTCATAAAAAAATATGGTTTTTCAGATTTATAAGTCTGGAGTTTGCAAGCCGAAACGTAACCGAAACGTAACAAGGTTTTATTTAAATTTATTATGCACAAATTGGATATTCTTTATCAATTACAAAATCAAATAATTTATAAATTTTAGAGCTTGGTTTATTCTCTAATAACTTTTTTAAAGTTTCTAACCCTAATTTTGAAATATTTGGAGTGTCTCCTATATATTGATTTAATATAAATTTATGACTTATCTTATTTGATTTGTTAAATCTTGTTGATGTTTTTGATTGCTCTCCATTAAAAAAAATAATGTCTCCTCTTGAGTTTAAATTAAACTTAATTCTTGTTTTTTTGCATATTATAAAATCGACTAACATTTTGATATATAGGAGTTACAATCCTATATAATACTTATTCACAAAAATATAGTTTAATTAGAATTAAATCTAAATTGTGATAATACTTGATTTATACCCTAAATAAAGGTCCTTTTTTCTAAATATACAACCTTTAAACATTAGAATTTTATCATGAATTATAATAAATGACACCAAACCGAAAAAAATCAAGTTTCGATATATAAAAAATAGATTAGAGTTGTAATATTTTAAACATTATTTGATTATTTTATTATTATATATATATATATGCGCAAGGATTATATATAGTTTAATTAGAATATTAATAATAAACACGTTAGATTTAAGTCATACTCTCAATAAAAAAATATATATTTACTATCATTTGACTATAGTCTTTTTATATACTTTACAGAGTTTTATTGTTTACGCAGAGTAATATTTTACGCAAGAAAATAATAAAAATTGATTATGTAAAAAATATTAAATGTATTTTATGCAAGATAATTATATATATATAATTAAGCTTATCTCAAGCTTATTATTTATACACTATAGAAAGTGAGGTTTAAATCATACCAGACCAGAACCAGAACATAACAAAACCAAACAAAAACGAAATTATAAATAAGTATAACCTGGTGCGGGATTATAAATAAAAAATTAATTATTATTCTATAATTTTAAAGTTATCTTTTCTAGGCTCGAATATTGTCCCCTCTTTTTTTAGAGTTTCTAAAATCCGATTTAAATCATTACTATTTAGACAATGATTTCTTACTACTTTTAATATACTTTGATATGTAACTTGAGGGATTGTCTTTTCTAAATCTTTAATAATGTCAGTTACGAGCTTTAAATTATTTCTTGTATCTGTTGACGTACCAGTCATTAATTTATCAATATCCATATCTCCAGTTTTTGAATCTATGATCCCCAATCTCTCAAGGGAATAATTAAAAATGTCAATTGCATTTAAAACATCTTTTTCCTCAACTTTGTTACTTAATCTTATTTTACAATAGGCCTCTGACAATCTAAAAATCGCCTCAAGTTGTCGCGGTGTTATTGGTATAGGTTTCTCTGTATTGTCCTCATACTGAGTACGGATTTTAACATAATGATCGCAAACGAAATCCCCCAAAGCCTCAGACATTACAGGTTTAAAAGATTGTGAAAAAATAATAAATTTTTTAATAAATAATGGTGTAATGTCTGGCGCGTTAGCTTTTGCATTATAACGATTTTTGAAAATTTGTTTTGAGATTTGTTGATCTCTTTTTTTGTCTGGAATGTCTTGCATAGGGAAAATTAAATCAAATCTTGATAATAACGCGGGAGCTAGTTTTATTTGTTTACCAATATTTTCGCCGAAAGGATCAAAGCGCCCACGTGTAGGATTTGCACCGGCTAATAATTTAGTCACAGATTTTAAAGATTGTCTGATTGTAGCTTTTGCAAAAGTTATCTGTTGAGATTCAAGTCCCTCGTGTAAACTTGCAATATCTTCTTTTTCTAATTTGTCAATCTCATCAATACAACATAACCCACCACTAGCCAGAACGAAAGCCCCCGCCTCCAGACTCCACTCTCCTGTTAATTCATCTTTAACAACTGCGCCAACGATTCCCGCTTTTGTGGAATTGTCTCCAGATATATAATAATATTTAGAAGAATAATATTTCATAATTCTCATTAGTTGAGTTTTTCCGAGTCCCGGATCTCCTATTAAAAATATATGAAATAATCCTCTGATGTGTGATCCGTCGAAACTTTGATATTCTCCTCCTCCTACTAATTGTAAAATCAAAGCCTCCTTAATTCTCAACATACCATTAAGACTAGAACCAACAGATAAAACAATTTTATTTAAAAAATCTGAATCCTTTACAAAATCTTTAAATTCTTGAATATCCTCTTTTGATAAAGTTAAATTTTCCTCTTCGAGATTATCTTTATTTATGCAAATAACATCAACAATTAAATCAGATCTAACAGAGTCTAAACCTTGACGAGTTTTTTTATTTACTTCTTTAAGAATTCCTATAATTTCGATTTTTTCTCCCGGAGAGTGTTTATCGTCCATTACTGGAGAAGTTAAAACACTATGTAATTTTAAATATATTTCTTTAGGGAGTTGCTTATCATTTAATGAATTAGGATCCTCAACAATTAACATCGTTTGAGTATCAACTCGAACTTTTTTAACTATATCCATTGGAGCCTTACACCTCGGGCAAGCTTTAAGAGTTGTTAATTTTTCCTCAGTTTGTGGGAGTTTTAATCTTACAGTTGAGTAAGTACAATCTGGATTAGTACATAAATATTCTAAATGTGTAATCTCTGGTTTAATATCAGATTTTCTTTTAATTATTCCCTCAAAACATACAAGTTTATCTATGTGTTGACTTCTTATTTTCCTAATAGATATTTTCTCTGAGTTTGGAAAATTATAAAAAAAAGCTTGAGGTGTTTTTTCTAACTGGTCGGCGCTCTCTGAAAATTGTTTCATGGTTAAATGAAATAATTCTAAACAATCGCGAGGCCTATCAAAAAAACACTCCGCGAGCTCTTGATCGTAAATTATTAAACTTTCAAAATTAATATTAATGATTTCTTTCCCGTGTTCTATGTGAGATCTTAAATCAATTCTGAGATACTCATCAATAAACCCGTGAAATCTTTTAATCATTTCCTTACTATCTAAATTTATTGTCATTTTTTATTATTGATTTTATTATTTTTTAATTTAATGGCGAGTTTCTCATCTCTCTCAGTTTCTAAAAATATAAGTTTTTTTTGATGTTCTCTATTAGCTTTATTTTTATCATCTTGTTTACTTGTTTTATTTTTTAATATATTGTTAATATATTTTTTTGAATCTGAATTAATATCTTTACTATTTAAATGATTTAATGAGTCAAGAGTATCATTAATATAAACCGATATATCTTTATTAAGTCTATAATTACTCGGTTTGTTAGATTTTCCCGGAGTGTGATAAATAATATTATTTAATCCTGCTATATTGTCGAGAGCTTTTAATAAAGTTGGCTTGGTAATTGTAACAGATAAATATTTATCTGATAAAATATTATACATATCTAGAATGTCATTAGTATATTGTACATATTTTAAAATATTTAAAATCATAATTTCCTGTCGAGTTAATTGTTCTTTTAATGTTGAAATAATAACCTCTCGGTACATATTAGACATTATTTTTTTAGTATCATATTTTGATTTTTTTGATATATGTTTTATAATTTCAAGTGTTGACATAATTCCCGTTCTTATATTTGAGGCATAAACTGAAAATGTATAACTTGCGATCTCTTCTAAAAAACTATAATCATCAATCCCGGAGATTCCCTCTTTCACTCTAGCGTTTAATATTTTTAGAATTTGTTTCTCTGTTGGAGGAGTCCACGAGAGAATATCTTTCTCATAAAATTTAAATTTGTCTGTGAAATCTTTATCTTTTTTAGAATATTTCTCAAACCAGGTTAGATCGTTAGTTATTAATATAATACAATATTTAACTCCTTTTCTTGAGCTTGATATAATATTAAATAATGATTTTGAAGAATCAGAATTATAAACTAATCTGTCAACCTCATCAAAAACAAAAACAAATTTTTTATCTTTATAAAAATCATCAAATTTTAAATATGTTGAATCTTTAGATTTATTTATATATCCGCACTCCCTCATTATATGTTTTAAAATTTCCGTAGTTCTTGAGTAAGTTTTACAATTTATATTTATAACAATAGGAGCACCATTATTTATATTTTCTTTAAGTACGTCCTCATCGTTTTCTACGTACTTTTTAACATAAGATAGACTTATTGTTTTACCTAAACCTTTTTTACCTGTATATAATGTTTTAAATGATATATTATCAAACAAAAACTCAGAAATATTATCGATAATATTCTCAACCTCTGGAACTGGTATTATATTATTAGGTTCTTCGTCTGGGTTTGTGAATATTTCATCTTTAATTATTTTAATATTAGAAAAAATTAATCTTTTTTTCATAGCCATAAACATTTTATATTTTTTTTATTTATAAAAGTTTGTTTTCCCTTTACGCACTATATACACTATATAGAAAAATATTTTTAACGCAAGAATTATATTAAACTTATTTAATAATTTAGGTTTAATATTTATACGTTTAATTTATTTATGGACAGATTCTCTTTATGCACTATATAGAAAAACATTTTTAACGCAAGAATTATATTTATGTAATAATACTTTTTATACTAATAATTTATATTTGCATTTTATGAAGTGGAG
>JABSQY010000099.1 GCA_013215525.1 Nanoarchaeales archaeon
AAAATTCCCATCCAAATTTGCAAATTTACAAAAATTATCATCCAAATTTGCAAATTTACAAAAATTCTAACCCAAATTTTCAAATTTAAAAAAATTACTTAATAGTATTATTCTTTAAAAATTCTTTAATTAATTTTTTATCTTTGTCTAATACAATTAACTTTGGTTCTTTGATTTGTATATCCTTACTTTTACCTTTACTAAATTCTTTTTTTATTTTTTCTACTGAATTCTTAGGAAGTATGTGAATTTTAATTGGATTTAATCTTTTTGATTCTCTTTTTTCTTTATATTCTATATTTTCTTTTTGTAATTCTGATTCTAAATATACTTCATAATCTTTAATTTGAGTTTTTGAAGGTATTTTATCAAATTCTAAATAATAATTATAATTTGGGTTTTTCATTGAAATATTTGGAACTACAAAATATGTTTTTATGTGTATTTTTTTAGATGTTTGAAGTTTACTTATTGTTTCATTAATTTCCCACTCGGAAATTTTTTCTCCTGTGATTGATGAGAAGTATTTTCCTTTTTGAACAAATGTAATCATTGGTGTTTTTGTATTTTTATAAAATCCAGTTACTTCAATTATATCATTTAAATCATATCTATATAATCCATTTTCATTTGAGATATACATATAATATTTTTCATTTAATTCAATTTTGTGTGCTAAATAAATTGTTGGTTTTTGGAGATCATATTCTTTAACTTTTATAAATTCATAAAAATTTGCTTGTATATCTAATATTCCTTCTCCGTTTTCTTTTGTCTCAATTGGAATTGTGAATCTTCCTTCTGATGCCATATATCCTAAATCTCTAATCATTACACTCTTATCAAAATGTTTTTTTAATTCTTTCAAATATATATTTACGTGTCCTTTTGTCCAACATCCAATTGTTTGTAGATTCTCAAATATATATTTAGTATCAAGTTTATTTTCTTTTTTTAATAATTTTAGTTTTTGTGCAGTTTTATAATTTAATGATTTATTTGATGAAAAAATTTCAAGAATTTTCATTTTTAATTCTTTAGGAATATTTTTAGTATTTTGATGATTTAGTATAATTGTTTCTTCATCTGTAAATATATCGATTGTGTTATTTTCTAAATCTGAAATTATTTGATTAATATTTTCTTTTATTGTTTTTACAAATAATAGTATTGTTGATGGATTTGGTGTTGCAATTAATGTTACATTTTCTCTAATTGAAAATAGTGCATTTAAATAATGTTTTGTTTTAAAATTATTAACTTGGGAAATTTCATCAGGTAATGCAAATAATAATTTAATTAATGGTAATTGTAGATCGTGTATTTTTCCTGATACACTTCCATATTGAATTTTCGATTTAGTATAATCATCAAATGGTTTAGATGTAAATGTTAATATCGATCCAGTTAGAGAATATGTTTTAGGTTTCTCATTATATATAGAATGATTCCAAATTTCCCATGCAATTTGTCTTTTTTTCACGTAATTTTTAGTGTGAGGTAAAAACTTTGGCGTGTTTGTAGTTCCTGATGTTATTGCGAAATAATCAACGACTTCTGACAAGATTGAATTTGAGTTTTTTTTATTTTTTTCATCATTAATGTATTTTTCAATTTGTTCAAAATTTGAAATTGGAACTTGACTTTGAAACATGTTATAATCTTTTATTTTTTTAAAATTATATTTTTTTCCATATGTTGATGTTTTATTTAATTTAAGAATTTCTTTTAATAGTTTTTCTTGTTCGTACTTACATTTTTCAAACTTTTTCAAATAAATTTGTGATTTAATTTCTAAATAATTTTGGTATGGGTTTAGTGTGAACTTCATATCTTAAATTTGATTTTTTGTTTCTTTAATGTACGTTGTAACTGTCATAGGATTAATTATAATACTAATATTTTGTTTTTGGTTTAATTATTGTAATTTGTATTTTTATTCATTATTTTTAATTTAAATATATGGAATTTGGTCTACTGGGATAAATCTTTTCATGTTATTTGGAATTCCACTTTTTAACATTTCTTTGTGTGTATCATCTAATTTATTATATGTTTGTTTCAAATTTAATCCTAAACATGTAATTCTATCTTCTTTAGTACCATAATCAATTACATGTGTATCAACTAACTTTCTAGTTTCGGGATTTACGTATGCAGAATATGTATTTTCATATCCCAAACAAAATTTCATTAGTTTTTCTTCTTGGGCAGATATTGGTATCTCTATGTTTGAATTATATCTACTTCGACTGTATCCAATATCTTTAAGTGTTTGAGAAAATTCATCAATTCCGAATCTACCAATTAGTGGATGAAAAATACCATTTTTATTATCTCTTTCAAAAATTTCTAAAACGTCATCTATGCTTCTAGTTTTATCATAAAACCTATATAATAATGCATCAAACCCATCTACAAATCTTACTATATATCCAGTAAGAGATATTTCATCTCCTCTTGGAGTTCTTGTATCTATTATATTTCCACTTTCATCTCTGATTGGGTGGACTGCTGGATATGCAGTTCCATTAAAATTTGTTTGATGTTCAGATCCAATTCTTGATTCCTCTAAACTTAGTCCTGCTCTAATCATTAGTTCTTCGCTCCCGGGTGCGTGGTTTTGCATGATTACATATTCCATATCGGTGAAATCTTTCTTTTTTCCTAGAATTTGATCTGGACTTGCACCTTTAGCTATATCGTGATTTGGAACTCCTCTCATCATATTTCTGATATGCTTAGTCGACACTCCTAATTGAACTGCCATTATTAACGCTTTATATGTAACTATATTTTCATGATCACTAGTTGGAGGGTGTGGCATTGATTCCATTAAAGTTTTTGTTTGTCCATATAAATACTCAACTTCTTGCATTTTATTTATTTTTAGATATTCAATTTTTTCAGATTCTAATTTTAATATTTCTAATTTATTGTCTATGAGTTTTTTACTAAATCTATTCCAAATGCGATTTTTTGCTTTATATTCTTTATTTAATTCAAAACTTCCTTCATATGTCCAACTCCGTCTTAAGTCATTAATTTTAGATTTAGAATTTATAACATCTATATTTTCAGCATTTTCAAAAAAAAACCTATACATACCTAGATTCCAATGTATTACTGGTAATACTAATTTTATACCTGTGATTGGTGTAACTTCAACTTTAAATTTATATTTTCCAGGTTCATATTCAATTACTGTAATCTCTGTTGTTTTTGTAGAATTTTTTGCGTTTGAAATTGTGTCTACATTATCTAATAGTTTAAATATGTTATATTCAAGACCCGATAATAATAGTTTTGTTTGAATTGAATTTTTCAATGATTGATATGCTAATTCATCAAAATCTTCATTTTTTAATTTAGCACTTTTTTGTATATTTAAAAATAATTTGGATGATGTTTTATTTGTTACATAATTTATGGAATTAGATTTTAAACCATCTGTTTTTTTAGCACCAGTTAGGGTATTTATAGTTTCAGGGTCAAATCCAGAAAATATTTCTTCTTTGGAAAGTTTTAATTTTTTTTTACCTATTGAAATTATATGTTCTAAGTTTTCTTCTACTCGAACTCCTTTAAATTCTTCATCAATTACGTCTCTTCCGATTAATTCTTTAATTAAATAGTGTAATCCATTTATTGACATAAGTGGCGGTAGTTTTTTCTTTTTTCCCTCTTTTTCTATCCATCTAGTAATTTCATTTTCTAATGTTTCACCGAGTTTAATTTTAACACTAGGTTTTTTTTTTCTAATGGATACAAGACTCATTCTAAATATAATTTATATTATTGCCTTTTAAATGTTTTCATTTTCCAATAGTGATTTTTTTTAATTGTGATTTCGTTTAATGTCATATTTAGTTTTGTTTTATATCCTAACTTCATTATTTTATGCTCATATACTCCTTGTTTATTAAATGTTGGATTTCTAATTATTGGATTTACTAATAAAAACTCATCGTAATCACCTTCGTTTGCAATTGTTTTGAAATGTTGAGATAACATTATATTTGTACGTGTTAAAATATTTTCTCCAACAAGACATGCAAATATAACTTTGAAATTATTTTTTTTTGCGTATTTGTACATATAGATTGAACTTAATATTCCTCCTACTTTTGTAGGTCTAATGTTTGGTATGTTTCCTTGTTTTCCTAATTTATCTAAATCATTTAGATTACATAAACTTTCATCTAAAATTATATCTATATTATATTTTTGGGCTAATTTGAATGCTTTTTCATTTGATTTTAGTGAAACTTTAAATGGTTGTTCGATTAATTTCACATTTAATTTATTAAAATATTCTAATGTTTTTTTAAAAGTTATATATTTTAAACCACAGTTTGAGTCAATTCTAATTTCTTGTTTGTTAAGTATTTTTGTTAGATATTTTAATTTATATAATGATTTTTCATCAATTTTAATTTTTACTTGATTAAATCCTCTTTTTTTTATTACAAATGCTTTTAACATCATAAGAGGTAATATTTTATCTCCTATTACTGCGGAGTATTGTATTTTGTTGTGTTTGTATGGTGTTGTTTTCATAAATTTGAATATGTCTTCAATAGTTAAATTAATTTCTTTTGCAGCAAGATGTAAAAGTGCGATTTCAAATGCTCCAAATGCGGATAGTTCATTTGTTTTTAGTTTTAATCTGAATTTCCAAATACTTTCTAGTATGTGAGTTTTAGATTTAAATTTTATTTTTTTAAAATGCGGAATTATTTTATTTTTTAAATTATCTATTACTGATTGTGGTGTTTCACCTGTGACGTATGTCCTTGGAATTGATTCTCCATATCCTACATTTGTTTTTGAATATATTTTTAAAATTATATTTTCTGATTTTTTTCTTGATTTTTTTGAATGCGTAAATCTTTCTTTAAATTCTATTACTGTGTCGTAGATTTTAATTTTTTCAATTTGTAAAATATTTTTTTTTGTCATTTTTTTATTAGTTATATATTATCTTTATATATTTTAGTTATTTATGTAACCTATAACTTCTAATTGTGGGGAATTAAGTAGATCTGCTGGAGCTGTTTCTGCTGGATCTGACTTGTTTGAGAGGTAGATGTTTGCGCTATCGTATGCTCTTATTACTAGTTCAGAGCAGAACATTGTTTTTAAACTTTGGTCTGGATTTTTTAATCTTAATTTATCTACTGGTAATAATTCATATATTTTTCCAAAGGTTAAAGCGTACACTACTTTTAAAAATCCATATCTAAGATTTAATTTATTTGTAAGATATTTAATGATTTGTTCCTCTTCAATTTTTGATAATTCATTTTTTATTCTTAATACTAGTCCAACCACATCATTAGAGTATTTACGTTGAGACCTCATGTATCTTATACTGTCAGAATTTAGTATTAACTTTTTAATTGTTGCATCACCAGTTCTAATATCTAGATATTCTGGTTTGTTTTTTTTATTTAAACCAATAAATATTGTTGAGTGTCCAATCCTTGAGTGTGTAATTTTCGAAATAATTTTGAAAAACATATTATTATCGATTCTTTGTTGACTTTTAACAGATAATATAATGTCTCCTTTTTGAAGTTGATTTAGTTCTATATTTTTAATTTTGTCTAATGGATAATCATATATATATTTTTTAAAGCTTACATACATATTTATTAGTATTATTATGTCTTTATGAAGTTTAAATATTATTTTAACATTACTTTTTGTATAAAAAACTTTTTCAGATTCATTTTTCAATGATATATTAAATACTTTTTCAAATTTGGATATTTTTTTATTAATGTCGTATATTTGTTGATTAATTAATTTATGATATTCTTCTCTTTGAAATGTTTCTTCATTTAAATTTTTA
>JABSQY010000100.1 GCA_013215525.1 Nanoarchaeales archaeon
TAATTGATTAGATATTTTTTTAATTAAATTATCTTCAAAATCTTTTATATCTTCTTTTAAATAATTAGAATTAAATAAAATTTCAATATTATTCTTTAACTTTTCGCTGAATTTATCATTTATCTTATTTGTTTCTAGTTTTTTCATCTCTTTTAAGATTTTTTTTGATTTATCTTTTTTATCTCCTAATTCTAGAATTTTTAATCTCTTCTTCTTTTTCAATTCTTCTTCATTTTGTTTTTTTGTTTTTTTTTCTTGTGATGGAATTCCAAATCCACTTACTAAAATGCTCTTAGTACAATTTTGATATAAAGAAATTTTTTTAATTAAACAATTTAACTCTGATTTATATTCATCATAAACTTCAGAATTCTTTAGTTGAATAGTTATTTTTTCCTCTATTAAGTTAATTTTATCAAAATTCTCTAGAAATTTATATATCTGAATGTCATCAAGTCCAATAGTTTCCTTCTCATTTTCTTTATTTTCTTCCAAGTTATGTTATTATAAATAATTCCATTAATAAGTTTATTTACTTATTTACAAGAATAAAAATAAACTTTTTAATTAAATTATAAATTTTAGACTATCAAAATTATTGGCTCTCAGTGAGACCCGTGAAAAGAAGTTGATTTTTGAACATCAACAAATGATATGGGAAACGAAAATAAATTTCACATATTGAAAAGAAAGGAGGCTACAAGTTCTTTATTTCAAAGGCTTATAGAGTTATACAGTAAACAGTTTAAAAAAACTGAAAAAGATACAAAAAGTGAGGTAGAATTCAAATAAAACTTTTGGTTTTGACAAAATGGATACAAATATACAAAATATACACTTTAAAAAATTAAAATAGTAAATAACATAATATATAATAATAATTTATTATATAATATTTAATTATTATTTTAATGTATATATGTATATTATTAACTAATTTAGATAGTAGAACTTCAATAAACTGAGTTTTGGAGTAGATACAATTTGAAATTAGTGTATCTTTTTGTATAATTTATAAAAAAAATGGAAAACAATAAAAATAATATTAAATTATTAAATGAAAGTAAAGAAATTATTGGAGAAATTCTAAAAACTGAGTTTGGAATTGAAGTTATTGAAATAGTTGAGGGTAAGAATAAAACAATAAGAACGATGCTTGCTGGTGCTGATAAAATTAAAAAAATTGAAGTTAAGGAGTCAGATTGGACTGGGGAACAGGAAGAAGAATTTGTAGAAGTCTATATTAAAGCACTTAAACCAGATAAAAAAACTGGTGATACGGTTAAGATATTTAAACTTGGTGAACATACTTATCTTGAAATGTTTCTCCATATTAAAATTTGTAGGAAGGGAGATGAAAAAATAATTGAGATTGTTAAAGGAGTTTATAGAGACTTAATTGTTAAAGATAATGAACTTATTGAAAAAACTAAAGAAGATAGATGTGAAATTTTTGGTGTTGATGGTGAAGGAAATTCTAAACTGCCAAATAAATACATTATTAAAAATGAAAAAAAATATACTGATAATAACCCTTCATATGATGATTTTTTAAAAGTTTTCACAAAAGAATCAGAGTCGGTTGAAAAGTTAAAACCTATTGTAGAAAGGTTACACAAGTATTTGAGAGATGATGATTTTTCAAAAGTAATTTTTATTTATTCACTAATTTCTCCATTTCGTTTATACTTGATGAAAAAATGGAATTTACCTGAATTTTTTTATTTGTTTCTTACAAGTTTTGTTTCAAAAAAAGGTAAAACAGCAAGGTGTTTTTTATTAATTGGTGTATTATTACTTGGCTCAAAAAGTAAATCTCATTCAAGTGGTTCTGATTTAGAAGGTTCATTAGCAAGAGTTATGGGAAAACAGTTTGTTACTTCAAATTGGCATTTTGAAGAAGTTAGTAATTTTAAAAATAATTATGGAGAATTTAAGGACTTAGCAACAAGTGAAAAATTAATTGTTTTAAAAAGTCTTAATTCAGGGCTAAAAGCATTTGTACAGTATATACTGAGGGGTTCTATTACAATGACTAGCAACCTTGGAATGTTGGAGGAATATCCAAAGGAGTTAGTAGATAGATTTTTAGTTTTAAATTTCGAGTATGCTGAAATTCCTTATGAAGGTATTGTGAAAGACTATAATTATTTAGTAAATAATGGTTCAAGACTTACTAGATATATATGGGATAATTTAGATAGGTATAAAACAGAGATTAAAATTGATGATAATTTAGATAGAGTTAATTCAAAAGAATTTATTCTTGAAAATGGATTAAATATAGTAAATAAATTTTTTGATGATTTTGGATTAAAACCACTTGAATTAGATATAAAGAGAGTTATTAAAGATGGAGAAGAAATAATTGCTAGTGAGAAAGATAAATATAAACGAGATATTTATGAATCAATTGTTAAATTAACTTCATATAATGGTCATAACCTTTTAACCATCCCTAAATTAGCAAATTTATGTTTAGAGAATGGAGATGATAAACTTAAACAAACATATCAAAGTATTTTAGTTAAAGCAGAAACACTTGGATTATATGTTGACAATGGTGGGGTATTAATGACATCTAAATTTCAAAATTATTTAAAAGATAATTTTAGTAATTTTAAATCATTTAAAACATCTCAATCATTTAAAAAATGTTTTTCAAAGGAAGATAAAATTTACTATGTCCATTCAAAGAATGGTGATATAAATAAATTAACTAAGTTATTTATGGCAAATTCAAGATATGAACTTAAAAAACTTGATAAACCTAAATATGGATTATACTGGGAACTTATCGGTCATATTCCAACAAAAATTACTAAATCTGATGAGGAAATGAGAGAATGGTGAGTACAGAGATTAGTAAAAATATAGGTTATGATGATTTTAATGAGTATATTGACAAATATAAATTATTTTTTTCTGAAAGGTATAATGTACCTTTTGATGAAGTTAATAATTATATTAATTCATATATCTCTAAAGTGAAACCAGTTAATAATAAATCATATTTAAATGTGTTAGTTGTATTATCTGAAAATTTACATAGAAGATATGGGAATATGAATTCAGATATAACATTTAAAGTTATATTTATTGGAAAAACTAGATATAGTGATTATGGTGTGAAAAAAATTTATAATAATGCTATAAATCATTGGAAAACAAATAGTGATGAGGCAATATATAAAGGTTATACTAATGAACTCGGAGAACCTTTATATCTCAAAGGTTATAATAAGGGGAAAAACATAGATTTAAGAAAAATTTATTCTAGAACTTTAATTGGTGTTATACTTGATAATGGAGTAGTTAAGCCATTTAAGTTTAATTTAAATAAATTTGACGAAAATTATAAAATTCCTTTATTTAAGAAAATTAAAATTAGAGGATATAAATCAAAAAATATGAAAGAAAAGTATTTATGTGGTGGGTCAACTCCAACAACAAGAGTTAAAATTATTGAAGATAAATATGTTAATTTAGATAAATATTTATCTTTTTTTGAAAAGGAGTCAAGTATGGATGTTGATGATATTAATGAACTTTCTGAGGATATAAATAATTATGATGATTTTTTTATTTTAAAATCTAACTTTAAATTGGAGCAATTAGATTCTAAATGTAAAGTTGTATTTACTCCAATAAATTCAAATTATCTAACTACTGATTATGAAAAAATACTTTTAGAGCATTCAAATGATGGATGTGACAGGTTTGTTGGATATACTGATGAAAAAATAAATATAATTAATTCTATTGATGAAGGTTATATTATTGGAAAACCATATTTAACATATGAAAATAAACTTGAATTTCAAATTTATGGAATTTGGTCACTAAATGAATTTAATAAATAAATCCTATAATTTTTAATATAAAAATTATATTTTAAAGTAAAATTAATCAATTAAATCTATTAAATAAGTAAGAAAGATTTATATAAATAAATATAGTTGATTAGATATGGCTAAATACTTAGATACACAAAATATCTCAGCAAGTATTTCAAATCTTGTTAAAAAGGCAAGAGATGATTTAATTATTATGAGTCCTTATCTAAAAGTTAACTCTCAATTAAAAGATTTAATTCAAGGAAAAGCAAAAAATTCTAACAATATTACTATTAAAATTATATATGGTAAGACTGATTTAAAGCAAGAAGAACTAAATTGGATTAAGGATTGTGAAGACATAAGATTATTCTACAAAGAAAATTTACACGCAAAATGTTATATTAGTGATGATACAGCAATTATTACTTCTATGAATTTATATGAGTTTTCTCAAGTAAATAATAATGAGATGGGAATTTTATTAACTAGAGAGAATGATAGAGAAGCATATTCAGATTTATGGGAAGATGTTAGATTTATTATTGATAATTCTAAAAGAATCAAAGATTTTGAAGAAACTAAGGAAGTTAAGAAAGAAAGTATCCAAATTGAAGAAAAGAAAGAGGAATTAAAACAAGAGTTATCTCGAAAAGATAAAGTTCTATTTTCAATATTAAAAAACTGGAGATATGAGAAGTCAAAAGAAAAAAGAGAACCAGCATATAGAATTTTTAAAGATACTGAACTTGAAGCAATTATTAAAACAAAAGCAGATAATATATCTAAACTAAAAGAAATCAAAGGTATTTCAACTAAAAAAATCTCTAGTTTTGGAAGTGAAATTTTAAATATATTAAAAGATTTAGAGAAATACTCAATAGTTGAAATTATTGATACACAATATGAATATGATTCCGTTAATGGATATGATAGAGTTAAAGTTAAATATTTAGATTCTAATAAAGAGGAATGGTTAGATACAGTAAAATCTTTACCTAAAAAAGGAAGTATTGTTGGTGCTAAAATAAATAAAACTTGGTTTAATGATTCGTTTGAGGCTGAGTAAATGGATTTTAAGGAATTAACTGACAATATTGGATTAAACTTGACTAGGTTTAATCAGAAGTATTCAGATATGAGATTTCCTGAAAAAAGTTTGATTAGAAAAATATCATCAAAATTAAAAAGAGAATTAAATTTAAACTTAAATCCAGAAATTGCTTTAAGAGGTTTAATTCAAGATGAAACTCAATTATATCGTGAGTTATATGTAGTTTTAAATTATACTGAGTTTTTTGATGAAAAAGTAATCTTAAGAGAAAATTCAACTATGGATTTTTGTGAGAATATATTTCATATATTAAAGAAGAAACGATATGATATATTAGAAAAGGCATACTACATTGGATATAAAGAAAATGTTATTTATGTTGAATGTTCTATTGTTGAAGAAAGTAATTTTGTAAACAAATATGATTTTCTAGTTGAGTTTAAAGATTATATTAATAAAACTAATAAGAAATTAAATGAAAACAAACATATTGTTTATTCTGTTGAAACTGAGGATGAGATAATATTATTCATAAGTATTAAAGCAAGGTCACAGAAAAGAGTTAGAACTGCTAATGGGAAAAAATTCAAACATATTTCATATGCTAATACTGAGGTATATAAGTTTTCTAAAGATTTTCAAAAGTTATCATTTTATATTCCAAATAGGTTTGTTAAAGGTGGTTTAATTACAACTGAGTATATTGTTAATACAGTTAAGGATAAAATTGATAAAAAAATAGAAGAGATTAAATATGAAGTTTCAAATAATTTAACTAATAAAACTGATTTACTTTATTTCTTTAATAAATTAAAAGATAATTATGAATCTGAAATTAATCTTAGTAAAGTTAAATTTGATTTTTTAAATAATAAATATGAAATTTCATCCAATAATCAACCTTTAACAAATGGAATTATAAATATTGAAAGAAAATT
>JABSQY010000101.1 GCA_013215525.1 Nanoarchaeales archaeon
ATAAAATAATTTAAAATATTATAAATATACTTATTCTAAACAAAAAATAAAAATTATTTATATGCTTTATCCCAATGTAATATATCATGAAATAAAATAAAATTAGTTTTTATATTTACTTCAAATAATAAAATAAAATTATCTGTTAAATGAATTCTTTTATACATATTTAATGGAGACCTTAAATTTTTATAAGTTAAAATAGAATTAGAATTACAACTAATTACTTCAACTAATTTTTTCTTGAAAGTTTGAGCAAGAATTTTATCTTTTTTTGCTAATTTATCTAATTTTTTTCTAAGTTTATCACAAATATCAAAATCAAACATTTTATAGACCTAATAAATCATCAACTTCATTTAAAGTCATTTTTCTATTAGGATATTTTTGCATATGTTCAATTGATTGTTTATCTAATTCAATTAAATAATCTTCATTAATTGGAACTTCAACAAATTCAGAACCAAATTCCAAAATAAATTTATTTAAAGCATCATTTCGATTCTTTAACCCATATTTTCCCTTTACAACATCTAATACACGAGTTGAATAATCATCTAATTTCATAATTGCTTGAACCATTTTAATTTTTAGAATAATAAAATAATATTTTATTATAAATCATAATAATTTATAATGATTTATAATATTTAAACCTTTGTAAAAAATAAATTAAATAGTTGTCTTCTTTTTGAAGATAAAAAGTAATATTAAATCAAAATGGAAGACAAAAAATAATAATAAGTAAAGATACCAAATAAACAAAAAAGAAAGAGAAAAAGTCAAAAACGTCTGAACTTAGGAGGATTTTTGTTCAGAGTGCTTGCTTTTTGAATCGGATTAGAATATATATATTTTAAATTTATTTAAAATACGCCAAAAATAATTTAATTATTTTTACTGTCTCATCCGATTCTAAAAAAGTGAGTGCTCTGGACAAAAAGCATCCGTCACAAGCAATCCCAAAGCAACATAAAATAAATTAATCAAAGATTAGACCAATAAAAACCTAAGCAAATAATTTAGAAAACCAATTTAAAATAGTGTTCCATGGGGAATACTTAACAAGATACCCCTCACCATACTGAAACACTTTAACACCATCAATAATAATCTGGTCAGCATCAACAAAAACATCAATATGATATCGTTGATAAAATTTCTTCCCATACTGTTTAATTAATTTTTTTCTATAAATTCCATGTTTCATTCCAAGCGAAAAATGTACTCCTTGATGTCTCTCAAAACTAGAAATATCTCCAAGCCGTGTGTCTCGCTTAATTCCTCTATTCATACCCATACCAAGTTCACGAATAAAGCAAACACCTTCAGGATTCTCAGCCTGTAACAATTTAAACAATTCTTCAAATTCTTTTGGACCATTATGAGACACAATAAAACCACCTTCAACAATACACGTAAACTGCTCACATAAAACTGTTTTATGATCTAATCTTGGAAAAGCGTAAATCTCAAACTCACCATTAACTGTTGATAAATCTAAACTCTCTGTAAAAATTTCTCCAACTGGAAACCGTGAACCCCAATCTTTTTTCCCTTCAAAATTTGCAGCGTTCTCATAAATTTTGTCCATCTCTCCAGAAAATTCAATTACTTTCCCACTCTTTGAAACTAATTTAATAGATTTAGACTTCTCGATTTTTTCCCGTAAAAAGGCAGCTGTTTTTTTATAATAAGGTAGGTCATAATTTAAACTTTCAATATATGTATTAGTCTCACTATCATCATTCATTCTCATATGCGCATGTTCAGCAACCTTTAAATCTAAATCGTGAAGTAAATTTCTCCATCTATACTTTGACATACGAAATGATGAACTTTGAGATAAAACAACTAAATCACCAGCAGTTAAATCTTCAACCTTTGCCTTAACTTTTTCATCATCAAACTCAACCATATGATTCTCATCAAGCAAATCAGGATTATCAAGACCACCAAATTCATAAAAATTAAAAACTTCAAAATTAAACCCTAACTCAGTACACGCAAGCGCGTAACCATCAGCAACAATTTTACTTAACGGACACACATTATCATAAAAAATTAAAACTTTATTATCTTTTGTAATCTTAAAATTCTCTGTCACAATTTTACTACAATTTTCACTAAGTTTTTTTGTGTTAATTTCTTCTTTATTCATAATAAAAAAAGTCTAAAAGCATTTATAAATAATTACTATTAATTACACATAAAATATATAAACTTTGATATATAAAACTAAATATGAAATGCCCATACTGCGATCACACAGACACAAGAGTTTCAGATTCAAGAGAATCAAAAGACCAAACCTCAATTAAAAGAAGAAGAGAATGTCAAAATTGTGAAAAAAGATTTTCAACATATGAAAAAGTATTAAAATTAGATTTAGAAGTTAGAAAATCAAATGGACAAATTGAAGAATTTAATATTCAAAAAATTAAAAGAAGTTTATTAAAAGCATGTGAAAAAAGACCAATCACACTAGAACAAATTGAGAACGTATTAGATGGTGTTTTAAAAGATTTAAAAAAAGTTAAAGAAGACCACATCCCAACAGATGCAATTGGAAAATTTGTATTAAAAAACATTAAAGATTTAGATGAAATCGCATTTTTAAAATATGCAATCGTACACAATAATTATTCCTCAATGAATGATTTTATGAAAGAAATTGACAAAATTAAAGATTTTAAAGGAATTACATATCGTAGAAAACCACAAAAAAAGTGTGATTAATATAAAAAATTTATAAAATTAAACTTTGTGAAATGTTAATTTCACAACGGCTTAGAAATTCTCAACAATAAATTTCTTGAGATTTTAAAGGAATTACATATCGTAGAAAACCACAAAAAAAGTGTGATTAATATAAAAAATTTATAAAATTAAACTTTGTGAAATGTTAATTTCACAACGGCTTAGAAATTCTCAACAATAAATTTCTTGAGATTTCAAAGGAATTACATATCGTAGAAAACCTATGAAAAAAGATTAAAGAATAAAATAATAATAAAAGTATGAAATATTAGTTTAAAGTAAGATGATAACAGACATAATAATTGCAACAATAGGAATTTTTTTAGGTGAATTATATGGAAATATAGTTGGAGGAGGAAGTTTAGTCACTCAAATAGTATTACAAAATATATTAGGTCTTGACATCAAAACTGCAATGGCACTAGACAACGCTGCAATAATTGGATCTGGAATTGGAATGTTTATTGCAATGGTTAGAAAATATAAAATTAAATGGTGGTTTTTTATATATGTAATATTTCAATCAATTGGAACATTTTTTGGAGCATACTTACTAATTATAATAAATGAAACCATACTAAGAATAATTTTTATAACAGCAATAATTTTATTAGTAATAAAAAATCTGTTCATCAAAGATAAAAAACATACTGAAAAAGGATTCAAAGAAACTCCAAAGAATATTTTCTTATTATCACTAAGTGGAATATTCATAGGATTCTACGGAGGAGCATTTGTAATTGGAGATTGGATAATTGCATTACTAATACTTACAAGTGGATTTGCATTTAAATATCATGAGGCAATATTTTTATTAACATTTACTATGTTATTCTCGCAACCAGTTGGAGCATACCAATATATCACACACGGCCTAATCGATTTTAACTTTTTAATCCCAATGATAATTGCAACAACAATAGGAGGAATAATTTCAGCAATAATATTAGATAAAATCCATTCAGATAAACTTGAACATTTTTTAAAATACTTAAGTGTATTTTTAGTTATATATTTAATATTTGGATTTATTTAAAATCCTAAAATATTATCTAATGTCTCATTTAGAAAAAAATGAAGACTCACTTTTTTCCAAGCAGGATTAATTGTTTCATTATTTGAAGAAAAATCTAAAAATAAAGTATGAAAATAAGTAGTAATAATATTTTTACAAACACTATCAAATGAATAACCTTCACCAATAAGTTTAGTTGGAGCTGAGTCAGTACCCTTTTTTAAAAGATATCGAACTTGAGATTTAAGTTTATCATCTATACAATGCATATATCTATGAATTGAAAATTCATCTTTTAAAGATGTTATAGCCAATTTTATATTATCATCTGAAGGATTTTCCATAAGTGATAGATTATTTATTTCTCTAATATACGTATTTACTAAAAGCATGAAATTATATAATTTTTTAAGTTTATATACTTAACTAATTAATTTATTCTAATCCACGTTCACGACGAGACACAATAAACTGCTCTGGATATTTTTCTTTAAAATAATCAATCTTTGGATAATAACCAACATCCATAAATACTTTATCAATAGTAGAACACATCCCACCACTAGCCTTCATAATCTCATCTGAATCCATAATCGCAGTTCCCATTGCAATCAATTCTCCCTTACTAGACAGTACAGCAATCTTTTCATCCTTTTTAATATCAGGAGATAACCTAGAAACACCAGGCACAGCTAAATCATAACCATGAGATAAAGAATCAATACTTGAATCATGAACATAAATTTTTTTAAACTCGCACAATAAATCTTCCATTGGACGAACATACTTACGAAGTTCAATTTCAAACCGAGACATCTTATCTAACTCTTTTGAACCATCATCATTCATTAAATATAAATCATGTAAATTACGTAACTTATCACAACTAATACTAAAATCATTCTCTGTAAAAGGTCCAGCTTTAGTACGACGTAACTCAGCCATCTGAGCACCAACACCTAAAAACTCCCCCATATCAGAACACAACTTACGAATATATGTTCCATGTTGACAAGACACTTTAAACAAAACATTCTGACCTTCGTCAGAGTAGTCAAGTAAATCAATTGAATAAATAGTACGAGGACGTAACTGACGTTTAACAGCAGAAACAATTGGAGGCATCTGCATAATAGTTCCAGTAAATTTTTTAAGAGCTTTCTCAATATCATCACGTGAAACTTTTTTATGAACATACATCAAACAAACATACACCTTATCAGACTTTAACATATACTCCATAAGCCGTGTCGCACGTCCAAGCCCCATAACAAGTGTTCCAGTAACCTTTGGGTCAAGTGTCCCAGAATGTCCAGTTTTAGACGATCCTAAAATATGTTTAACTGAATCAGCAACAGTGTGAGAAGTAGGTCCACAATCTTTATCAATATTTACAAAACCTCTATCAAATAACTCTTCAATAGTTCTTTCAATAGGTACAACACCCAATTCATCACAAGAAAACTGAGTAGATTTTAAAATTAAATTACCAAAATTCTCTGATTTTGACATATTATCTTTATTCATAAAATAAAATAAGATAATTTTATTTATAAATTTGATTAAAAGAAAAGATAAATAAACAACTTAAATTTATAAAGTTACAAAATCTAAGACTTAATATGGATAAAAATAAATGTGACATTATCTTTGAAAATGGATTAGAAAATAATTTTCCACTATTACAACTAATTGAAAATAATAAAAAGAATGGAAAATTTACTGGAAAGAATAGTTCAAGTAAAATTAACAAACAAAGAACTTTTTCAAGAGAAATTGACCTTAAAAATGGAATGAAAAATTTATTTAATTCAATTAAGAATAGAGAT
>JABSQY010000102.1 GCA_013215525.1 Nanoarchaeales archaeon
TTGTTGTAAATTTATTATTATTACTATTACTTTTTGATTTAATAGTCTTGATAAAATTAAATATTAATAATCTTTTTATTTTTTAAAATCAAATATTTTTATTAGTATTTTTAGAATATTTTACACTATATTTTATTTTTTATACTAATATGGAGTAAAATATCTTTATAATATTAAAATTTGTTTTTTTATTTAGATATAGTATTAAAATGAATGATAAAGAATTATTTTTAAAAAAATTTGAACAAAAATTACGTGATAGGCTTGATGATAAAGCTTTATCTTCTTTACATGGTGATGCTGCTGGAAACCTTGATGGTGATTATGGTTCAACTGATTATGAAACTTTTAGAAGTGAGAGAACTCCAAAAGCTAATTCTTTTTATGAAAATGCTTGTAGAATCTCAGGAAAATTATTTAATTTAGAACCTGATAAAAAAACTGCTGAAAAATTTCAAAAATCTTTGTTTGCAGCTCATTTAAATTGTACACCTTCAGGAGTTATGAGTTTTACTGTTCTTTCTTCAATGATTCTTATTATTTTTGGATTATTTTTATTTATTTTAGGTCAAACTATTATTGGTGTTGGAATTTTATTTTTAGGTGTTGGAGCGTTTTTTGCATTTCAGACAATCCCTAGTTTGTTTGAGAGAAGATTTCGAGCGAAAGCTAATGATGAAGTAATTATTGGGATATTTTATATTGTAGCGTTTATGCGTTTTAATTCTAATCTTGAATTGGCGATTGGGTTTGCTGCTAATTATTTGTCTGGGCCGCTTGGTCTTGATTTTAAAAGAATTCTTTGGGAAGTTGAGAATGCGACTTATCCAAATATTAAACAAGCAATGGATCATTACCTTGAGAGTTGGCGTGATGAGAATTTAGAATTTTTAGAAGCTATTTATTTAATTGAGAGTAGTTTGTTTGAAGGAGATAATATTCGACGTATTATTTTATTAGATAAATCACTTGATACTATTTTACAAGGGAGTTATGAGAGAATGATTCATTTTGCACAAGAACTTAATGGTAAGGTTGCAACTTTTAATATGATTGGTGTTGTGTTACCAATTTTAGGTTTAATTATTTTGCCTTTGGCAGCATCGTTTGGGAATCCGAAAACTGTGTGGGAGATTGTATTTTTATTATATAATTTATTGTTTCCAATTGGTGTTGGATATTTTGGATTTACTATTATTTTTAACAGGCCTGGTGGAGTTAATTCTGTTAAAAAACCTAATATTAAAAATATTGAACAGTTACAAAAGTATCCTTTAAAATTTATGGGAAAAACTATTTATTTGAGTCCGATTTATCCTTCTTTATTTATTGGTGGTATTTTAATTTTAATTGGTTTATCTCCTTTAATTTTTCATGCGATTGGATTTGATTTAGTTTTAAATGATGCGCTTGCGTCTGCATTTGGTGTTGAAGAGGGTGATCGTCCAGGGCCTTTTGCTGTGTTTCAGAATTATGAATATATCGATCAAGATGGAGGTTATACTTATGGGCCTTATGGAGTTTATCCTGGATTGCTTAGTTTGTTTCTCCCGCTTGGTGTTGCGTATATTTTTGGGACTTATTTGCGTACTAAGTATGGGCGTTTGTTACATATGAGAGATAAAACTAAAAAGCTTGAGAAGGAATTTGCTTCAGCGACTTTTCAGTTAGGAAATAGAATTAATGAGGGGATTGCAAGTGAACTTGCGTTTGGGGCTGTTGCGGATACGATGCGTGGAACGGAGACTGGGAAATTTTTTTCTGAGGTGGATACTAATATCAAGTTTAATGGTATGTCAGTTGAGGCTGCAATTTTTGATAAAGATAAGGGTGCTATTAATGAGTATCAGTCTGAGTTAATTATCTCTAGTATGAAAATTTTTGTAAAGGCTAATGAGAAGGGACCAGAAATTTCGTCTAAAACGTTAATTGATTTATCACGTTATTTATCGGAGATTCATTCAAGTTCAGAGAGATTAAAAGATTTATTGTCTGAGAGTTTAGGTTCTATGAAAGGACAAGCAAATTATTTAGCTCCATTGATTTCAGGAGTTGTTGTATCTATTGTATCTTTAGTTACTATGATTATGGGTTCTTTGTCTGCAGCAACTGATGAACTTGCAGCTGGTGGTGGGACAGATAGTTTGAGTGGGTTTTTAGGACAAAGTATTCCTACTTATTTGTTTCAGGGAGTTGTTGGATTATATATTACTGCGCTTGTTGCAATTCTAATTTATGTTGTTACAAATTTAGAGAATGGGAATGATACTGTGTTTACGATGCATTCAATTGGTGATACTATGATTAAGGCAATTACTCGTTATTCCTTTATTGTGTGGGCTGGAATCTTGCTGTTTACGTATGTTGGTTCAAGTGTACTTGGAAGTTTGACTTAATTTATATTTTAATTCTTTTTATTCAACTCGAAGTACGATTTGAAACGAAAATATTTTCATCAATGCACTACTTTTTCTTGGGTCGAGGAGACATAAAAAATAATGAAATATTTTTTATAGTATTTTAAATAAATTTAAAATATATAGATTCTACCTCGACCAAAAAAATCAGTACTATAATAAAAAATCCTCCTAAGTTCAGACCTTTATGTTTTGAAATTGTTAAATCTAATTTATGTTAAATAATTTATTTTTGAATATATTAAAAATTAATATTTACTTTAACATCTTTTGAAATTGCACTGTGTATTGGACAATTTTAAATTTCATTTTTTAATAATTTCATTTTATCTTCTGATATTTTTTCTACAAATATAAAGTTTAAATTTATTTCTTTTATTTTTGTTTTATCATTTTTTATGATATATTTATAACTAATTCTAACTATTGAATTTTTTAAATTAAAATTATTTTCTAATGCTTTTGTTTGCATCATTATTAATATACAAGAACCTATTGATGAACAAAATAGTTCTGTTGGAGAGTGGTATTTTTTTTGTCCTCCAAAATCATTTGATGCATCAATTGTTACTGTGTCGCCGTTTCCTCCTGTTGAGTTTATTATTAAATTATCTCCTGTTACACTTAATATAATTTCATTCATACTCTTGTTGTATTTTTTTATACTTATAATTCTTTTTATTTAAAATTAACACTAATCTTTATAATGTTAAAATTTAGTTTTTATATTATGAAAGGAATTTTAAAATCATTATTTAGTAAAATTAAAACTTCATCTACTGGGGACTTAGTTAAATTACCTAATAAATCAGGTTTAATTATTTTTCCAATTTCTATGGGGAAAATTACGGGTGAGCAAAGTGCAGAGAAAGTTTTTAATTTTATTAAAAATAAAGTTTTAGAAAAGTTATGGGATAATTCAGAACCTATTAGTATTTTAATTTTATATTCGGAATCTTTTTATAAAAAATATAATATGGGTCATCCGAATCATTTAAAATTAATTAAAGAACATGAAACTAAATTAAAAAGTTTAATTAAATCTGTATCTTATTTAGAGGATTCAGCATACTCTTTTTATAATTGGGATGAATTTATTAATAAGTTTGGTAATTACTCTGAGATTGAACAAGGACGTGATTATTTATTAAAATTATCTGAACTTGATGATATCTTTGGAAAATATTTATCTGAAACTATTACTCGTTTAAATCAAGTTGATTCACTTGATAGTCGAAAGTTTTTACTTGAGGAAACTGTTTTATTTCATTATTTATTAAAAGAACATATTAATTATACTGATGATTTTGTAAAGAATAGAAATAAATGGGTTTTGATTGCATACTCTGGTTTTGCTTTGAAAATTTTTGCATATGTTCACAAACATAATGTGTTTAAATTAGATGGGAACTCAAAGAATGTGTTCCAAGATACTTTTTATGATTTTAAGTCTGGATATTTATATCAATATAATAATTTAGATTTAGATAAGTATAAATCTTTAGATAGTTACGCTACACTTGCAAAAGAATCTGAACATAGATAATATTCTTTATAGTTAATTAATTATTTTATATTATTATTTGAATGGGCAGTTCCCATCAAAATACCATTCTTCTGTTTCTAGTGTTTCATATTCATTTACTTTTGTTAGGTCTGTTGTTTCTATGTTACATATATTTGTAAGTTCTAGTATGTATTTGTTAAATATTTCATTTGGATTATATTTTGAGTGTTTTGTGTAGTACATTCTAAATCTTACAAGTTTGTTTTCTTTTGTAAAACAACATAATACTCTTGCAATCATTTCATTTTTAGATGTAATATAAAATACTGATTTGTTGATATCTATAGAATTTGTGAATGCTGAGTAGAAGTTTGTTAGTTTATTAAATCCTAAACAGCTGTCTATAAACCAGTTTCCCATAAAACATATTTTAATGGGATTTAGTTCGTGATAAATTGTAATTTCATTGGTGTCATTTTTATATGTTTTTTTATTTTCTGAAAACCATTGTTTTGTGTTAAATTCTTGTTTAGATAACCAAAGTTTATTATTGTATAAATTATATGGGTAACTATTTAGTAAATTTTTGTTGTTTGGGTATGTATTTTTGAGTAGGTAATTTTTTAGTAGTTCGTTTGCTTGGTGTTTGTTGTGGAGTAGGTTTGGACTTGTACTCATTTGATATATTTCTAGAAATTCTTTATCTATTAATTCTTTATTAACATTTTCAATGTTAAATTTTTTATTTAGTATTTCATCAATTTTTTCATTTTTTATTATATCGTAGTATTCAAATAGTACTTTTGAGAAAAGCTCGTCAAGTTTGTATATTATTGTTCTGTCTTTATGTGTTTTATCTGAGTTGTATATACCTTTTACTTTTTCAAGTAAGTTTCTAAATTGGTTAACATATGTTTCAACTTTATCTTTTTTTTCAATTTCGTATTTTTGATTTTTGTCTGAGTTATATTCTTTTTTATTTTTCTTTTCTTTTTTGTCAATGTATTCATTTTCAATTGTTTTACTTTTTATTTTTTTAAATCGGTTTACAAATTCATAAAATAGGTTATTTTCTTTTTTGTTAAAACTTTCTATTAAAAATGTTTTATATATTTCGAGGACTTGTGCTGAGTTTTCGTTTATAATTGTTTTTATTTCTTTGTCTGTGTATGTTGAGAGTGGTTTGAATGTTATTGGCGAGGATTTTATTGATAGGTCTAGTTTTAATGTGTTAATCATTGGTATTGCTTCTATGAATTGAGTTATTTTGTTTGGATTATATTTTATATAAAATTTAAGTATGTTTTTTATATGTTCATCAATTTTTAGATTAATTAGATTGTTTAGTATTTTTTTTTTATCTTTTGAATTTTTAATGAATTCGTTAAAAAAATATATAATGTTGTTTAGTTGCTCTAGTTCGTATATTTGTGTGGAGAAAAACATGATTGTTTCTAGTTCGTGTTCTTGATTTTTTAGAGCTTTTATGTTTAGTGAACATACTGTTTTTATCACTTTTATCATTTCTTCGTCTTTTAAATTTATTATGTATTCTATGCAGATGATTTTGATTAGTGTATCTTCTATTAGGTCTTCAGATTCATTTGAGTTATTGTATTTGTTTTTAATTTCAATTAG
>JABSQY010000103.1 GCA_013215525.1 Nanoarchaeales archaeon
AAAAGAAATTAAAATTTTACAAAAAAATAATATTTGTGATAAAAGTACTAAATTATTTTCAATTTATTTTGATAAATTAGGAAATGTTAAAAAAAATGTTAAATATAATATATAATTTATACAGTATATATTATTGTTTATTAATTAATTATTTTTATTTTAAAAATAAAAGTGAAAATTACCATAATCCCCAACTATCATCATTTTCACGAGTATAATGATTTGAATGAGTAACTTCTGTAACTTCAATTGTTTCTTCCCCTGATCTTACTTGTTTAAAATCTCCAGAGTCAAGTATATTTTGATGGTTTAAATGTGAACCGTGTCCTTTTGCGTTAACATCATCAATTGAGTCTAAAAATACTAAACTTAAACTAATTGATAGTGCGATTTTTGTTGCTGTTTTATCAATTACTTTAGCATCTTCTTCAATTATAAAAGATTTTAAAGATTTTTTAATTTTTGGTAACTCTTTTTTCATAATTATTTTGATTTAATTAAGTTTATAAATCTTTTTTACTTTTAACTAATATATGAATAAGATTAATAAAACTGAAAAAAAAGATAAATATTTTTATTTAGGAGTTTTATTAATTATATTAGTGAGTTTAAATTTATATTTACATTTAAGTTATTGGTTTAATTGGGTTGAAGTTCTTTGGTTTTGTGACATTGGTGCGATAATTGCTGGAATTGGATTAATTAAAAAAAATAAAAAAATCATTTCAGGAATTCTTGTTTTAGCTTTACCTGGACAATTTTTATGGATATTAGATTTTATTTTAGAAATTATTTTTAATAGTGGTTTTGGACGTACTTCTTGGATAATGAGTGTTCCATTAGAAATATTTATTATGTCAACTATACTTCACGCAGTACTTATCCCAATTACATTTTATGCTACATATAAATTAGGGTTTTCAAAAAAGTCTTTTTTATTTTCAATAGTATTTATTTTAATATTAATGCCAGTTTCATTTTTAATTTCAGATATACACACCAATTTAAATTGTATTAATTATCCATGTGATATTCATATTGATACATTGATTGAATCTGATTTTGAGTGGTTTGGAACTTTAAAATATGTAATCTATGAAATAGTTATAGATATTGTTTATATTAGTATTTCATATTTATCCTTTTTAATAATATTTAATAAAATTAAAATATTTAAAAATAGAAAAGTAAATTAATTATAAGTAGAATAAATTTAGAGATTTAAAAAAATATAAAGTAAGTTATTATTAATTATTTTATTATAATTATTAATTTACTTTTGGAGTTGCAAACTTTTGAGGGTTGTTTCTATCAGTATTGTAACCATTTGGTGTATCTTCTAATTTCTTTTTTTTCTCAGTTGATGTACTATTTGATGTGTCAGTTTTATTTCCTTTGTAATTTGGATTATTTGGATTATTAAAGTTTGCTTTATCTTTATTAGATACACTTTGAGTATTATTATTTACATTCTTATAAGTTCTATTGTTTGAATTTGAATAAGATGAAACTCTATTGTTTTTTGAGTTTGAGTTGATTGAGTTACTTGAATTATTTGAATTATTTGAATTATTTGAATTGTTTAAATTTCTATTATTGCTATTATTGTTGTTATTATTGTTATTATTTTGATTACTAAAGTTTCTTGATGAGATGTGTACTCTTCTTGCACCATCTGCTCCATTTGGAGTTCTGTTGTTTTGAGCGTATTTTAATTCTCTTTCTTTTCTTTCACTAATCATTGCATCTCTTTGCGCAGCTCTTTTCTTTTTTTCTAATTCTTGAGCAACTCTTTCTTCTTCTAAAATTTTATCCTTTACAGGTTTAATTAATTCAGACATTGGTTTATTATAAATAGTTTCAATTGATTTTGAAATCTTTAAATCTTTCATAATTGTGTCTAAATTTTCATAAATAAAATCTAATCCAGAACCTTTTAACATTAAATATAATGCAACACCTAATTCTTGATCTTTTTTATATTTAATTCCATTAAACCACATTTTAATATCAAATTTATGAGATTTCTCATAATAGTTTCCTGCTGAAATTCTTCCGATTGCATCTGCTAAATATTTATGATATAATTTGAAGTCTTGTTCTTTAGGATAATATTTTTTACATAAATATAATTTTGTTAATGCGAAATCAATTAAAATTCCGATTTCTTTTGGAATATCATTAAGTAATCCTTCGGCTGCATTTGGGTGTAATACTTTAATCTCATTGGATGTGTCGATGTATCCTGAATAAATCCCATATCCTGTTTGATTTGGCCCTAATGAACCTACTAATGCTCCTTTTGAATCGTAGAATTGTAGAGTTACATCTTCTTCTTCCATTCCAAATCTCTTTGCAACTGCCTTATTTTTCTCATCTAAGACTGTTAAATATTTTTCTGTTACATCTGAATCCTCTCTTGATTCAGGAATTGTTACTACATCAATTTTTACCATTTTTAATTTTGTTTCTTGGTTTTTATATTTACATATATTTTTCTAGAGGATAAACCGAGTGAAATTCCGATATATGATATTTTCAATCTCAAAATCATTGTATCCTTTTATTTGCGCTATTTGTTTGTAAATATCTGGGATGATTAAAGGACTATTTTGTTTCCTGTCTGGATGTAAAAATGGACTGTCAGTTTCTACAAGGATTTGATTCATTGGTAATTCTTTTACAAGAATTTGAAAACTTTCAGTTGTTTTTAATATCGCAGGAATTGAACAATAAATTTTTAGTTCAATTATTTTTTTAATGTATTTTTTTTTACCCATAAAGCAGTGAAGGTCAAATTTACGAAAACCAGTCTTTGTTACATATTCTTCAAGAATTTCTAAAACTTTAAGTTCCGCTTTTCTTGCATGAATTAACATTGGTTTATCCAACTTAATTGCTAATTCAATTAATTGTCTAAATCGTTTTTCTTGAATATCGAACTGTGTTTGTTCTGATGAGTTATGAAAATCTAATCCAACTTCACCGATTGCAACGATTTGATTTTTTTCTTTTTTAATTAATTTAATGTAGTTATTGAAATCTTTATCATTAATTTTTTCTGCATCTTGAGGATATAAACCAGCACAAATTTTTACAGTATCACTGTAGTCTTTGAATTTTAATTTTGCTTTTTGATAGTTTTCTGGGCAAGTTGTATTTGTCCAGGCAATAATGTTTTTCTCTTTCATCTCGGAAATGATATTATAAATATCTTCTCCATAACTGTCGTAGTCAAGATGGCAATGTACATCAATAAACATTTGAATTAAATATTAGGAATTATATGAATTATTTTAAAATTTATTTTGAAAAATAAATTAAAACTATTCGTCTTCTTCCTCTTCCTCTCTTCTTTTTTCTTTTGATGTCATCATGATTCTTAAATATGCAGCGTATGCTGGCCTTGTAATTAATACACCAACTGTTACACCAATAATAATCATAAATGCAAATCCTTGTAGAATTTTTAATCCTGCAAAGTATAATGGAACCATTGCTGCAAGTGTTGTTAAATATGCAATCATAATGATATATAATGCTGCTTTTAATTTCTTTTTACTTGACATATTTTCTTTTCTTTTTCTAAAATGTTCATCAGTAATAATTACTTGATCGTCTACTCCTGTTCCGATTGCTGCAATTAAACCTCCTATCGCTGCTAAATCAATTGATAATCTCATAAATGATGCGATTCCAAATACAATTATTACTTCTGCGATTAATGCGATGAAAATTCCAAAAAAGATTGCCCAGTGTCTATATCTTAATGCGATGATTGTTGATACAATAAAAAGGGCCGCAATTCCTACAAGAATTGCGTTTGATAATAAGGATTCTCCAAGGCTTGATGAAATTGAATAAGATTGTACTACTTCAAGTTCACTTGGTAAACTCTGTGTTGATAAGATTGCTTGCAGAAATTTCATTTCTTTTTGAGCGGAATCTAATGCTTTTTTCTCTTCACTAAATGTGTTACCTGATACAGTAATTTGAGGAGTTGTAACTTTATTATATTTAAAAGATGATGCTACGTTAAGCGCTGTGATTAATTCTCCGTCTAAATAAAATTCTACTTTTTTAGATAAGTATCCGTTTGTTACAGCTAACTTTTTTGTTTGGTTAAAGAAACCGTTTGCTCCTGTTTGATCTATCTCAACTGCGAATGCATATGAACAAGTATAACCTGCTGCACTTTGTGGACATCCGTTAAAGAATTCATTTTGTGGGTCGTTTAATACTCTTAAAACATTGTTTCCAGTGAATACTGTGACGTTGTTCATTACAGCATAAAAGTTTCCTTGTCTTTTAATTAATTCAAAAATGTCGTTTTTGTTTGATGAGATTGATTCTACAATTACGTATTTTTCGTTTGAGAATGCGTCTTCAAGTTTGTTTACTTTTGTTCCTGATGCACCGTACACATCTAGTCTTGATTGTAAATTGTTTACTAATAAATTAAATTGATTATCGTCTAGAGTTGTTGTAGGTTTTAGAATTAATCTACTTCCACCTTCTAGTTCAATTCCTAGTCGGATGTTTGAAGTTGGTTCTACTCTTACTGAAATTCCAACTTGGCTTGCAAAAGATGATGTGTTTGAGATATTTTTTGTATTTATTAAATATCCGAAATCATTTTGTGATGTTTTTATTTTTAATTTATCACCTATGTTTAATTTGTTTATTTCATCAAAGTATTGTCCTACAGAATTGATTTGTATATCGTTTACGAAGGTTACTTTTTCAAAGCTTGTAAATGCTGCGTTTGAATCAAATAATAATCCTGAGTCTTCTGCTGGTGAGTTTGGTGTAACTCCATTGATTACAACTCCAGTTGTTCCAAAGTTATAGTTGATTGCGAAAATACTGATTATTAAGAAAAAAAATAATATAATATTTTTAAAATTAAAGAGATTGTCTTTTAATTTTTGTTTTAATGAGTCGTTATTTGTAGACATATAATATATGTAAGATTTATTTATTTAAAATACTATCTATTATTTTGTTTTTTTCTTATAGGATTGAGTTATGTTTCTTCTCAGTTTCGTGTTCGAATGTGAAACTAGACATTATCATCAAACGCAATGACTGGAAGGAAATGAGTAATGTATTTTTTACAAATTTATTTGTAAAATTCTATTTTTAAATATAATTATTAGATAAGTTTTTATTAGTTTCTATTATTATATTAATTATGAATAAAGTTATTAAATTTTTAAAACAAAATGTTATCATTATTTCTATATTATT
>JABSQY010000104.1 GCA_013215525.1 Nanoarchaeales archaeon
TTGTTTATAAACTATTTTTTTCTTATTTTAGTGTATTAATAGTTTATTTAAATTCACACCTTTAAATAATATTTTTATTTAATTAATTTCTTATTTATAAATAATTCATTATATTTATATATGATTTTTTCTAATATATTGATATAAACTAATAATCGATTACTTAATTAGATGTGTACGTTATGAGAGGTCTTTTTATTCTTTTAATACAAATATATGCTTAAAGTGGCTTAATTTAGTTGTTTTTTGGTATATTTATGGCGCATAATGTATATTATGCGAACTTTGGTAACTATTGTATTATTGGTGGATTATCTGATAGTTATATCTTAAAACTATATGTATTTGTTAATTACATAATATCACATAATATTGTCATATTATGTCTAAATTGCGTAGAATAAGTGTGATTTTTAATTCTTTTTCTAATTAGTAATTTTTGAAAATATTTTTAAAATTTATTAGAATAATTTTTATTATTAAATATTGTCTTTGAGTTCAAGTTGATTTTTAATTGATCAAATAAGTGTGTTATTTTTCGAACATCTTTTTGAGGTAATATCTTATATTATTGATTCAATAAATATTTATTTTACTTTATATTTTATATTTATAAATACACTTATCTCTCTACATTACTTCTATGTAGCTTGTACTATTGTTACGTAGTTTTGGACGAATTTGAGAAGACTTTATGTTGTTTGTATATATTTGTATGATAAGAATTGAGTTTGTATTGTGAGCTTTCTTGAGTTTGTGTAATTATGATACTTGTTAAGTGTGTTATTTCATACACACTTATATTGTAGTATTATTTTTTATATTCTTTTAATAATTTTTCAACTATCATTTTTTCATTAAATGCGTAATCTAATTTTAATAGATCTTCATTTAAATCAAACCAGTTAAAGTCACTATATTTTCTTTTATCTAATTTTATTTCTCCTGAGATATTTCCTGTTAAATATTGTGATTTAATTACTGCAATTTTTGCTCTTGTTTCTGACTTTTTGAATTCTTTAAAGAATGTTACTTTACAGTCCATCTGGTCTTTAATTACTCTCTCAATTGCTTGTTTGTTACTTTCATCTCCTTTAATTGATTCTCCTGGGAATGCCCAAGTAGCATGTTTTCCTGAATCGTAGAATTTTTTAACTAAACAAATTTTAGTTTTATCTGGACTTAATATTATTAAATTTATTGTTTTTATTACTTTCATTTTATTTGTTCTCCTTCTCCATTAGGTCTGTAAGTATATCTTTTTCAGAATGTAGGAAATCTAAAAAGAAGATTTCTTCGTTTAATGTGTGCCATTCTGCTGATTTGTACTTTTTCTTATTTAGCTTAATACTAGTATAATTATCATCAATTTCACCTAAGTAATAGTGTGATTTAATTACCGCATTTTTAGTTTTAGTTTCGTATGTATTAAATTTAATTAATTTTTCTGTTTTAAGTCCTAAATCATTAAAACTAAGTTTAGAAGTTATATCTTCTACATTTTCATCTTTTTTGATACTTTGTCCAATGAATGTCCATTTCTGCGTATGGTCGTCCCCTAAACTTGTTTTAACTAACAAAACTTTAGTTTTTGCATTGTTAAGTGTGATTAAATTTGTTGTTCTAATTATCTTCATAATAATATTAGTGGTTAACTTCTTTTAAATGCGATGTTTTAACTTAAAAATTAAAAGAATTAAAAATTCTTAATCCGTTGTGAAAATCGAAGATTAATCACAAAGTATGATTCTTAATGTTTAATTGACTGATTAAATATAGTTAGCATTAATAGTTATTTACATTTTCATATTTACTCATTATTTTTTTCATTTTTTCACAAATGATTATAAATTAATATATATTTATTTATTCATACATATAATGAAATTATTAAGTTTCAGAATTAAATAAATTCTTTCTTAATATTATTTAAATGTTATATATAAAAAATGGAAGGAAAAATAAAATTTTTTAATAAAGTAAAAGGATTTGGTTTTATTATACCAAGTGATGGAAGTAAGGATATTTTTGTCCACAGTGAGTTTGTAGCTGAAGGGATTGAATTAAGAGAAGATACAAAAGTTACTTTTGATATTAAAGAATCAGATAAAGGTCCAGCAGCTATTAATGTTGAATTAAGTGAATCTTCTGAGTCTAGTGAATCAACTGAATAAATTTATTCTACTCCGGAATTAAATTTATAAACTTTAATTTAGAAATTCCGTATTAGAAGATACTACTCCAGTATTAAAATTATGAAATGAATATTTTTAGTTCGAATTTTTAATATTGGATTAGTATATTTATTCTTTTTAAAAGTCTCAATTATATACTTCTATATTATTTAATTTTTATTAGTTAGGTTTATTATTTTTGAAAAATAGTAAAATTTAAAGTATTTTTAATATTGTGAAAAAAATTTATGTAAATTAATTTATTATTAATTTAAATATATGATTATAGACCCATATGTTTCTTAATTAATTTGTGGGCTTTGTTTACTTTTTGAAATTCTTCTAAAGAACCACCTAAATCTGGATGTGCCTTTCTTGCTAATGCTTTATATGTTTTATCAATTACATCTACATCTGTTTCATCTTCTTTTAATCCTAAGTCCTTTTTAGCTTGGATTAAATCTTTTGCAATTTCTCTTCTGTTACCATCTTCAGCAAAGATGTGAAAGAAATCATGTAAGTTCTTTGTACCGTCAGTTACTTCTTTTACTTCAATTTCAATTACTTTTGAAATAATGTATAAATTATCAATAAATCTTTTTGTCATTGCGTATGAGAATCTTAAATAGTGTCCTCCTCCCCAGAATTCAATAGTTGCAGGGTAATTTTTATTTCCTAAAATATTTGTTTTAATATCAATTTGGTGTCTTGATACTCCAACTTTTTTTAATTCTTCTACAATATTATTCGCAAAAATAACTGCTTTTCTTTCGTAACCTGCTTTAGTTACCTTTCCTTCAATTTGATGTCCTTTAACTGTGTATTTTACCATTTTTTTACAATGTACAAAAATGTAGAAATTCTTTATTGTCTAAATAATTTCTAGACTGACCAGCACAATGTGCTTTGCTCAGTACCATTTTTAATTTTTTAAAGATCAAGGAATGCAAGTTGCATTCCTAAGCCTTTGTAAAATCAAAGATATTTACAAAGTGTGATTTTTATTTAACTATTAACTCTTTGGATTAATATTTAATTTACTATAATAATAAAAAGTTATTTTCTATTTATAAAGGACTTGGTTTATTTTAATTAAGTATTTAAATAAATTTTTATAGATACTATTATGAGTAGAACTTGTTTAAAAACTTTGAAAAAAATTGAATCATTTGATGAAGTTCCTAGTTTAGAAGAAGTTGTTGAGTTATTAGTTAAATCTTGTAATTTAATTATTAATGGTGGACATAGTAAAATTTTTAAATTTCGTACTTTACTTACAATGCCGAGTAGAGAATCATTAAATGGATATTTGTATAGAAATTTTATACATCATATATATACATCTGAATTTGTGGATGATTTGGCTGAAAGAATTTTAACTATTAATTCTTTAAAACCTGTTGTGGAAATTGGTGCAGGTAATGGTAAATTAAGTCATCTTTTACGTGATAGAGGAGTAAATATTAAACCTATTGATATAGTTAGTAAAACTGATTTTGTTGAAGAGTTGGATGGTGTTTCAGCAATTAACAAATATAGTCCTAATATTATTTTAACTTCTTGGCTTCCTACAAGAGATAAAAAGTCTACATCTTCAATAGATTTACAATATCAATTTTTAACTCAAGAATCTGTAAATCATTATTTTGAAATTAGAAACTCATCTGATTCTAAATTTTTTGATTGTAATAATGGTGGTACTAAATTGATTGATAAAGTATATTCTCGTGCTGAAATTGATTCACAGTATAGCGTCCCAATTGATTTGTTTTCAAATAATAATATTATAAATAGGAAGTTTAAAACTGAGGTGGATTATTTTTTAGAAAATCCTAATATGTTTCTTAAAAATAAAAAAACATTTAATAAATGGACAATATTATCTGATTGAATGTTACTAGCAAAACTAATAATCTTATCAACTTATATCGTGATTAAATATAACTAGCAAAACTAGTTATATTGATTTATTCTAATAATGAGTCTGGAAATTCTTTTTGATTTAATTATTGAATTAATTTAATCAATTCTTCAATCACATCTGTTGCAATTCCTATTTGCGCTTCTGTTGTACTTCCACCGACATGAGGAGTTAAGATTACATTGTCAAATTCTCTTAATTCTGAAATAAATTCTTCTTCGTTTGATGATGGTTCATCTTCAAACACATCAAGACCTGCACCTGCTAATTTTCCGCTCTTTAAGGCTGTGATTAGAGCTTTTGTGTCCAGAGTTTGTCCACGACCCGCATTTATGAAAATACTTCCTGATTTCATCATATTTAACTCTTTATCAGAAATGATATAATTTCTAGTATTTGCTGGAATTATCATTGTTACAACATCACTAATTTTTAATACTTCTTCCATTGATTTTAACGATTTAGCATTTCCAAATGTTTCTTTTTTCATCATATCAAAATAGTTAACTTCCATTCCAAGCGCTTCTGCTAGGATTCCTATTTGACTTCCAATAAATCCATATCCTATGATTCCTAGTTTTTTATGTCTTATTTCATGCGAGTTACTTGCGTTCTTTGTCCATATTCCTTTGTGCATTTGCGCATTTTTTAATGGAATATTTCTAAGTAACATAATAATTTCTCCAATTATTAATTCTGCTACACTTCTTGAATTCTCAAATCTAGAATTAATTACTTCAATATTATTTGATTTACAATATTCTAAATCAATTTGATTTGTTCCTACGCAAAATGCCCCAATTACTTTCAAATTTTTTGCATGAGTTAAAATTTCTTTTGTTAAATTAGTATTTGATCTAATTCCAATAAAATGTACATCTTTAATTTTTTCAATTAATTCGTTTTCAGGAAGTTGAGAATTATGGTATTCAATATTTGTGTACCCTTGCACTTTTAAGTCATCTACAGCTTTTTGATTAATTTCTTCTAATAATAAAATTTTAAAATCTCTCTTATCAATTGTCTCAATTTTGTCGGTTGTTTGTGTCATCTAGAATAAACTTATGGTTATTTTTATTTATATTGGTGTTTTTACTTTAAGTTAATCTGAATATTTATCAATTTAATATTTCAATAATTTTATTATGTTAACTATAAAAGAAGAACTAGATAGTATTACGAGACTTATTAATAATCTCAGAGGAATTGAAAATATGACATCAAATGGGCATTTACTTTCAGCATTAAAAACTAAAATTACTAATATTACTGAAAAAAAAAGTAGGTTTAATCAAGAAGAAGAAACAGAATTTGATTTAATTCTAGAAAAATTTCAAGTAACAAAAAGTAATTTTAATAAAAAATAATTTTTTATTTCTAAAAATTAGAAATATTAATTTAATTTACTTAGAGTTGATTCTAAACCATTACTATT
>JABSQY010000105.1 GCA_013215525.1 Nanoarchaeales archaeon
ATGTTTCAATATTTATGATTTCAAAATATGAACAAAGACAAAAAGAATTAGTTAGAGAATTAAAAAAATAGAAAATTAATTTCGGTTTAGCTCTTATTGCGATTCTCTTTATAAATATTAAAATATATATATTATTATGATAAAAAATTTAATCATATCAACTATAATAGTATTTTTAGGGATAATATATTTTAATTAAAGTATATTAGAAAAATAGATAATTCATAATTATGTAAAACTTTTCCATTCGTAAACTCATTACAAAGTTTCACTACATTAAGAATTAATAAATATCAATTTCTTTGATTACAAGAAATTAAAAGAATAATGTTTTTAATTTTAGAATTCTTCGTTACACTACGAATACAAAAATAAAAAACCAACTTGAAATCGTAAAGCTGGAAATAGAATCTTCGTTTCACTTCGAAATACTTGATATAAAAATAATCAAAGATTATTTTTGTCCAGCAAGAACTTCATACTCTTTAAGCATTTCTTCAACAACACTTAAACCACTTTGATAATACTCAGGTTTTGAAATATCCATTCCAATAGTTTTTTTAATTAATTCTGCAGGTTCAAGACTTCCACCAGCACGTAGAAAATCTTTATATTTAGGAACAAAACTATCACCATCTTCTCTATACTTATTATATAAAGCAAAAGTTAAAATATTTCCAAATGAATAAGCGTAACAATAAAATGGACTTCTAAAAATATGTGGAATAGCGCTCCAACCAATCTCTTTACCTTCTTCATTTCCAAACTTTACAGTATCACCACTCATCTTAACTTGTTCTTCACGCCAAATCTTATTAAAATCTTTATAACCTAAACCTTCACCTTCATAAATTGCTTTATGACATCTTCTCTCAAATAAAATATATTGAACTTGTCTATGAATTGTTGAAAAAACATCACCAAGTTTTTCATCTAAATAAGATAATTTTTCTTTATCAGTTAAAGTTTTCATAATCTCTTCAGATAAAATCATTTCATTAAAAACACTAGCAGTTTCAGCAAGACTCATTCCAGTAGAATACACTTCACCTTCTTGCGCTTGGGATAAATGTCCATGTGTCGCATGTCCTAACTCGTGAGCAAGCGTACTCACATCACCAAGTTTATCTGTCCAGTTAAGCATTACATAACTTTCAAATCCTTTTTCATAACAAGCAAAAGCTCCACCACGTTTATTTTTATTTGGATATACATCAACACGTGAATTCTCAAACATATTAACTGAAAAATCATAAAACTCAACATCAAACTTTTTAATTGTATCTAAAAATAATTTTAAACCATCTTCAAAAGTATATTTTTTCTCAACTGAATCTAAAGGAGCAAAAGTATTCCAAGAATCCATTTGTTTATATCCAAGTAATTTAGTCTTAATTCTAATATACTTTTGATATAAAGGGTATGATTTCTCAACTTCACTTAATAAAGTATCAATAACTTCATCAGATAACTCTTCATTAATATTACGCCTACTCATCACGTGAGAATATCCACGAATATTTAACTCGCTAGTACAATCCTTTAAAATATTAGCATAACAATTCCCAAGTACAATTTGAGTCTTCTCATCACTATACACTTTAGTAATAGATTTATATGCATCTTTACGAACTTTTTCATCAGGTGACATACGTAACGCGCGCACCTCAGAATCTGTAACCATCTTAGTTTTCCCAGTTTTAAAATCTTTAACTTCAAAACTAAAACTTCCAGTTAATTCTTCATATAAACTACTAAACGCGGAACGCCCACCGGAGTTAGATTTAAAATTAAGAGCTTTTTCAGTTTTCTCATCAAGAACATACTTAATACTTTGAGCAGTTTGATAAAAGTAATTAGTGTATGAAGATAAAACAGAAGATTTAGATAACTTAATTAAATCATCATAACCACGTTCTTTAAACTCTTGCCCAACAAAAGTAATCTCATTAAATATTTTAGTAAATTGATGTGAAATCTCACCTTCTTTCTTTAAAATATCTTGACTTTGTGTATCAAGACTTCCAACGTATAGTAAGTATGCTTGAATCTTATGTGCAAGACTACCATATGCATCTTCATCTTTAAAGTACTGTACAAATTCATCTTCCTTTAAACTAACAATTTTCCCTTTATACTTAGAAATAAAAGAATCAACAAGTTTAGAAATAGTTTTTATATCTTCATCAATTTGTTTATCATCAATTGATGTATAATAATCCTTTAAATCCCAACTAGTTTTCATATTTTTAATATTATATTCACTCATATTTTTCTAGAGTTAGTTTATTTTAAAAAGATGTGTTGTCTAAATCTATAAAAATATTCCATGAGCCATTGTGTTCGTGTGAATGTCAATTTAAAATACATTGTATTTAAAATGATTCATTGTAGATTTGATTATTTAAGTGTGATGTGTTTTAAATTAAGAATTGATTAAAATAGTCTTATTTAAAAATAAATAAAGACTTATTTTTAATAGATATACATTATATTAATAAATATACATTATATAATAGATTATACTATAATATACTATACAATATAATAAATAAAAATAAACAGAAAAAATGAACTCAGAAATCACATTCGAACAATTAGGATTAAATCAACCTACATTAAAAGCAATTAAAAAGAAAGGATTTGAAACTCCAAGTGAAATTCAAGCAAAAATTATTCCATTAGTGCTTGAAAATAAACATGATATAATTGGAGTATCTCAAACAGGTAGTGGAAAAACTGCAAGTTTCGGACTTCCATTAATTCAATTAATTAAACCAGGAAATAAAACTCCAAAAGTAATAATTTTAACTCCAACAAGAGAACTTGCAATCCAAGTAACAAAAGATTTAGAATCATACGCAGATTTAAATTCTATAGCAAATTCAAAATTAAAAGAAGAAGAAAAGCTAAGATTTTTAACAATTTACGGTGGAACAGCAATGAAGTATCAAGTAGAAAAATTAGACAAAGGAGTTGACATTGTTGTAGGAACACCAGGAAGAGTTTTAGATTTAATTGGTAAAGGAATTTTAAATTTAGACAGAGTAGAAAATTTCATTTTAGATGAAGCTGATGAAATGTTAAATATGGGTTTTATTGATGATATAGAAGATATATTTAGTTATACTCCAAAAAATAAAAAAGTATTACTATTTTCAGCAACAATGCCAGACAAAGTAAAAACTATGTCAAAAAGATATATGAAAAATCAAGTTATAGTTGAAGTAAAATCAAAAATAGAATCTAAATTAAAGATAGAACAAAATTACATAATGTTAGATTTATCAGACAAATTTCCAACTCTTTGTAAAATAATTGATATGGAAGAATCTTTTTATGGAATTGTATTTTGTATGACAAGAGATAGTGTTAATGAAGTTACATCCAGATTAAAAAAAGCAGGATATAACACAGATTGTATTCACGGTGATGTGCCGCAAAATAAGCGTGAAAGAATTCTAGCAGACTTTAAAGAATCAAAAATTAACATACTTGTAGCAACTGATGTAGCAGCAAGAGGAATAGACATAAATGATTTAACACATGTAATTAATTACTCTTTACCAAAAGAAGTAGAATCATACACACACAGAATCGGAAGAACAGGAAGAGCAGGTAAAGAGGGACACGCAATTTCTCTTGTAACTCCAGCACAAAAATTCATGATTTATGATATTCAAGAACAAACAAACACATTAATTAATATAATGGATATTCCAACTGACAAAGATGTATTTAACAGTAAAGTATCTAACATTAAAAAAGATGTGGATTCAATTATATCATCAAACGCGCATTTTGAATACAATGATTTAGCAAAAGATTTAATTAAAGAACACGGACCTGAGAAAGCGTTAAACGCACTACTGTTAAAGCTAAATAGAAATAAGAAAAATAAAGCAAATGTTACAAGAGTTAGATTATTTGTAGCAAAAGGAAAATCAGCAGGTTTTAATAAAACTAAATTATTAGAGTTTTTAGAAGAAAAAGTAGGATTTAAAATTAATGCTGAAAGTATAAAAATTAATGGTGGATTTTCATTTATCAATGTAGTAGAAGAACAAGTTGAAGATATAATTAAAGCTTTCTCAAACGGTGATGAAAGGTCGTTAGTTGAAAGAGATAAAATAAATAAAAAATAAAATAATAATTTTAAAGAAATACTTATTTTTTAATTAGATTTATAACATCTAAAATAATATTATAATTATGAAAAACTTACCTGAGAATACTTTAATACAACAATGCGTACATTATCCATCATTTAATCTACAAACAAACAAGTATAAACTAAAATATCAAATTCATCAAACTGGTTCAACTTATATTGCGGCAACGCCAAAAAGAGATAAATCAGGAAATGAAGTATTTGAAGGAAGTTTAGTTAAAGACGAGTGTCAATTTAAATTATATTTTCCGTTTGGAGATGGAACACGTATTGGACTAGGCAGAGAGTCACCTACTGATTTAGTTGAATTAATAAGAAAAGAATATATTATTGATACTAATTATAAAGATTTTTTCAAATCTATAGGTTTCAAGTATTTAGAAAAGGAAATAGAGGGAATTGAAGAACGTTTAACCTCAATATATGTAGTAACTAAAAAAGGTCACAACGTAGTAGGTTTAGACAATTATGGTTGTGAAGAATTGGTTAATATGTATGAACGAATATAAATATATGTAGTAGATGATATATAACTAAAAACTAAATAACATAAGTACAGAAACATACGTAACAACACACTTATAATATAAACTATACTATTTATTATTATGAACGAAAGAGCAATTATAAAATTAAAAGAAATTTTAAACATTTTAGTAAAATTTAACTTAGAAGACAAGTACGGAAGTCAAGGTTTTAATGACAGAGTAACTGTTGCGCAAGAAATTTTCCACAGAAATAAAGATGATAAAGAATTTATGACTGAATATAATAAATTATTAAACAAACAAACAATGACATTTAACAAACTAATTCAAGCAGAAATAGTTGTAAAAGAAAAAAAAGTAGAAAAAAGATTCAAACCAAATCCAAACAAGCCTAAAAAAGTTGTAGCGGCAAATAAGAAGTATACAAAGCCTGGAACAAAACCAACTAATTTTAAAAAATAATTTAATCATTTAAATTATTTTAATTAAAAGACCATTTTTAACTAATATATAACTTAAACTTATTAAAAAAGTAATAAGTATAATTATAAAAACTATATTTTCTATTATTCCCATAATACCTTATTATGGATGAACTTTAAATAAGTTATCTTTTTTCTAACATATTTATTTTTCAATAACAAAAACAAAAAAGCAGAATTACAAGCGAAGCCAAATTCACTTCTATTGAAACTTCGTTTTCAGATTTGTCCTAGAATGCTGGAATTCGGACACCCAATTATACTTTGTGAAACTCTTCGTTTTCACATCGGCTTAGAAATTTTTTGCTAATTTCTTGAGCATCGCTATATTGGTTAGTGTCTTAATTCTAGTATTATATTGTA
>JABSQY010000106.1 GCA_013215525.1 Nanoarchaeales archaeon
GGAATATTTTGATATATATTTCCATTCCCATTCATATTTTGACTAGCTATGCTTGTTTTTTGTAATTTTAATAATTCTGGTACATTGTTTACAATTATTTTTATTTTTTCCATTTTTTTATTAATCCAAGGCTCCAAAACTTTGTTCTTTAATCAAATTATGCAAATCTTGTGGTTTATGTTTTTCATTATTAGATACCTGGTATGAAATACATTTTTTATTTTCAATTGTTGAGTTATAATTTTCATGATTTGGAAAAATATTGTCAGAGTTATCATATAAAATATTTCCATTAATAATTGATTGTATTGAAATTATTGCGGTATCTCCAACAAATGGGATTCCTTTGTTTGATTTAAAATAACCACTATTGGTATTGGGATTTCGTATTAAATGTTTGAGTTCTACATTAGAATACTTATCAACTTTCTCTAATCTTCCTTTAAGAAGACATTTAAAATTTTTATTAGTTCCAGTTAGCATAATTATTTTAACGAGTTTTCCTTCGTGTCCAGGTAATTTTTGCATCATTTCATTTCTTTGTTTTATTGATATTTTATTTATATCTTGTTCCATTTTTAATAATAAAGAAGTTTTCCATCTGGAGTTTTCATTGTATAATTTTTCGAAAAATCAGCTTGACGTAATACAACTTTATCTAATGCGTGTTCAGGTTTGATAATTACTTTGTTTTTTAATTCATCAATCACATCCATACATTTATATGGTGTTAGAATTATATATACATTTACAACCAATTATAAGTATAATTCGTATTTTTAATAAATATATTTATAAATATTAAAATATTACTTATTTTATGAAAAGAAATGTTATTGCACAAGGACCAAGTACACTTATTATATCCTTACCTGCTAAATGGGTGAAAAAATATGGCATTAAAAAGGGAAATCAATTAGATTTACTTGAAGATGGAAGAAAAATTACTATAACTACTGAATCCTCTAAACATGAAATTAAATCTAAAACTGTAAAACTTTTAGATAATTATTATTATTATGTTTGGACTGAGATTTCACCTTATTTTATTGCTGGTTATGATGAGATTCGTATTGAAAATATTGATAAAAAATCAATGGATTTTATTGAAAGTGAAGCTATTAAAGCTATGATGGGATTTGATATTGTTGAACAAACTCCTACTTATGTTGTACTTAAAAAAGTTATGGGTGAAGATTCAGCTGAATTTGATACAATTATGAGGCGTGTTTTTTTAGGTTTAATTGAACAATCTAAAATTTTATTAAATTATTTTGAAACTGGTGAAAATTTAGATTTTATTTTAACACTTGAACGTACAAATAATCGTCAATGTCTTTATTTGAAAAGATTACTTACAAAAGAGGGATTTATTAAACAAGATAAAATAGTTTTTATATCGATTTTACTTGAACATTTACTTGGTGTCGCTGACGCTTTTAAATATTTGATGTGGTCAATTCAAAAAGAAAATATGAAAAAGTTTCATCCTAGAATTATTGAACTTTGTAATGGAATTCATGAAAAATTAGAATTAAATTATAAATTATATTTTAATTATTCATCAGAATTATTTGAACAAATTGAAAATAAAACTATTCGTATTGATTCTAGAAATGGTGATGTTGTTGATGATATGGTTTTAAACCCAATTGCTATGTTCCAGATTGCATCTATTATTGATACTTTAAGGCATGTGGCATACCAAACTCATGGGATTAATTCTTAATATTTTCATTAGTTCTATTTTTTATTTTTTTATTTGTATTTTACTTTTATTCGTATAATATATACTAAGAATATATAAACAATTTTGTATATTTATTATTATGTTTACAAATTTTAATTTTAAGGCTTGTGGTGTTGAATCAAACATTTGGAAAATGTTTATTTATATTCTAACTTCACGTCGGGCTTTTATTCCTTTAATGTCTATTTATTTTTTAACTTTAGATAATACACTTGCAAATCAAATTGGACTTTATACTGGGATTGGTTCACTTGTTGGTTTTTTAATTGAGATGCCGTCAGGTTATATTTCGGATACTTTTGGTCATAAAAAAACTTTAATTTTATCTAAATTTTTCATGTTATTTTCTACTTTATTTTTAATTCTTGCAGCTACTTTTGATGCTTTTATTATGTTTGTATTAAGTTCAGTTTTTATATCTGTAGGATTTGCTTTTAGTTCTGGTACCGTGACCGCTTTTATGCATGATACTTTAATTTATTTGAAAAGAGATAAAGACTTTACAAAAATAATGGGGAAAATGACTGCTAATGTTTCTTTGATTTCTATGGTTTTTATTCTTGGATTACCTTTTTTTACAAAGTATGGGATTTTAGTTCCATTTTATTTATCTTTAATTATTGATGTAGTTGGAATTGTTGTAGCTTTTAGTTTAGTTAGTACTACTGAGAAAATTGATAAGAAAGATAGATTAACTTTTATTGAAGTTTTAAAACAAGCAAAGAGAAATCATTTCTTTCCAATTGCTTTATTTTCTGGTGCAATTTTAGGATTTATGACTGGATATAATGGATATAGAACTATCTATTTATTTGATTTAGGATTGCCATTAATTTATGCTGGAGTTGTTATGGGGTTAAGTAGATTAGTTTGGTTTAGTTTAGGAAATTATGCTCATATTATTTTTGAGAAAATTTCTATGAAGAAACATTTGTTTTTTGAAATTTTTATTTTTTCAGGTTTTTTTATTGCAATTGTTATGTTTTCTAATTTTTATGTTATTGCAACTATTATGATTTTAGTTAATGGTTATCAATGGGCAAGACGACAAATTATGGTTAAGTATATGTTAGATTATGCTGGCGATACAAAGTATAAAGCTACAATGATTTCACTTGAAGGTCAATTAAAATCTTTTTTTGAAGTAGGTGTTGCATTTATGTGTGCTTATTTGTTTTCTGTATCATATGAGTTTGGGTTTGTTGTACTTGGTGTTAGTTTGTTTGCTGTGCTTGTTGTGTGTTATTATTTCATTTTAAAACATGAATGATTTAAAATAATTTTTATTTTTTTAATTTACTTTAATACAACATATATATATAAACATACAAATAAGTATGTATGTATAGAATATGGATTTTAATAGTGATAATGTTAATATTTATTTGATTGGTGTTTTAAGTGGAATTAGTTTTGGATTATTTTGGTTATGTTATCATATTTTCTTTTCTTTATTTGGTGATAATAAATCCCGAGGAACTCAAACAAGTTTTACTTTCATTTTAAGGAGTGTAACATCATTTATTGCACCTTTTATTGCTGTTTTGATTTTATATCTTTTTGATTTTGTATATTTATTTAGTTTTTCAATTTTAATTTTAATTTTGAATTTTTATAATTTATATAAATTTGAAAAAGTTGAATTAAATTTTAATTCAAAGTTTAAAGATATTTATAAACAAAATTTCAAAGATTATATTGGTTTTTTTGGACATGGAATCTTGATTGGGAGTGGAATTTTGTGGAGTATTCATATTTTTGTAAATATTTTAAATGATTATATTTTACTTGGACTTGTAACTTTTGTATCTTTATTAATTGCAACTATTACAAGAATTTTTATTGGGAAATTATCTGATAAAAATTCTTCTAAAACTTTAAAGTATGGAGCTTTTTCTAATTTAGTTGTTTGGTTGTTTAAACCTTTTATTGCTACGAGTTTTGGAGTTTTCATTATTGATTTTTTTGATGGAATTACAGATTCTGTTAAAAATATACCATTTAATTCTAAAGCTTATAATAATGCTAAAAATACTAATATTTTTAATTTTAATATTTTTCGTGAGAGTTTAATTGCTGTAGGAGTAATTTCTATTTATAGTATTTATTTAATTAGTGGAAGTTTTCAAATTACATTTATTGTGTCGGCGTTTAGTTCTTTATTATATTTGAGTAAAGTTTAAAGTAATATAAGATAAATTTATATAATTAAAAAAGATATAACTATTATGGAAATTAAAAAATCAATTCAATTAACTACAAAACCACTGGACACATTACTTAAAGATAAATATTCTTTGGATTTTCGTTTAGATCAAGATGTTTGGAAAATAATTAATAAAGGAGATTATTTAGAATTTTGGGAAGATTTTTCAGGTTATGATTCTAAACCTTCAAAGAATTCTAGAAAGGTAATTGTTGAAGTTTTAGATATTTTTGTATCGGATTGTTTTTCTAATTTATTAGATGATGTGAAAGATTTAGATTATATTACTTTAGGTGATAAATCTGATAATTTAAAAAATTTTAATCATTGGTGGCCAAGAGAAAAAGAATTAAAATTTGGAGTTAAATGTTTTTATATTAAAATTATTTAAATTTAATTATGTAAATTATTTTTATTTTATTCTTTAAATTTCAAATCAAATTCCTTTTCACCAATTTCAATTAGTTCTTTCCATTTGTGAAAGTCGTATGCTTTATAGTTTTCTACATCTATTTCAATTCTTTGTAATTGTTTATTTTTATTTATTTCTAGTTTGTGGTTAGTTTGATTTAATATTGTTATGTTAACTGATTTTTCAATAATTTGTGGAATATATTTATATTTGAAATTTTCAACAAATTTTTGTGTTATTACATCAATTGCAATTATTTTTTTATTTGATGAAAACTCAAATGGTAGGTTTGAACATAAAAATCCATCTACATATACTTTATCTTCAATTTGGTAAGGTTTAAATATCGCAGGAATTGATATACTTGCACAAATTGCATCAATTAGTTTTGTTTTAGAATTTTTATCAAATACTTTAATTTTTCCAGTTTCAATGTTTGTTGCAATTATTTTAATTTCTATTTTAGTTTGGTTTAATGTTATATCACCAAATTTTTCTTGTAGAAATTTTCTAATTTTAGTTTGTTCTATTAATGAGTTTCCAGAGAATATATTTATTTTTAATAATTTCAAATAGTGTAGTTCTTCGATAACTGTGTCGATTTCTTTGCAAGTGTGGCCAATTGCTAGAAAGGCTGCAGCGATTGCTCCAAATGATGTTCCAATTACTTCAGAGATTTTTATTTGTTTTTGTTCAAGAGATTTTAATACTCCAAAATGTACAAATCCAAGTGCTCCTCCTCCTGATAAAACAAGTGTTGTTTTTTGGTTTTTTTTAAACATAATATTAGTTGTTATATTAGTTATATAATATTTTTTTGTAACTTGGTTGTGTAGGTTTATTTTTCAAATTTAACTTTTTTTAATATGAAATATTCTTTAATTTCATTTAATTCATTTTCTGTTAGTGTTCGTATAGTTTCGGAATTTTTTATAATTCCATAACTATTACTAATAAACATGATTTTTTTAAATGTAATAATTAATTTTTTATTTTTTATTGTGAAATATTGGATTTCATTAATGTTTTTTTTTATAATATATGGTTCAAAAAAAAAATGGTCTAAGTCGAATGCTAATCTACTTTCAATTGAGATA
>JABSQY010000107.1 GCA_013215525.1 Nanoarchaeales archaeon
AATTGTAACTTATATATTTTTTAATGAGATTATGTTTTAGTTTAATATAATTTAAACTAAATAGTTTAATTTTAAAAATAATTATTGTATAATAACTACTATAATAAATACTATAATAAATAGTTTAACAATTTATTTTTAGAATTGATTTATGATTCCAGAATTAATTTGTTTTGCCATTGCTTTATTTTGAATGATTTTTATTATTTCCAGAGTTTTTTTGTTTGACTAATAAAATCTGAAAAGATTTCTTTTTGTAAAAATAAATTATAAATATCTTCTTTATTAATGTCATCATATTGGTGAGCAATCATATTTCTTTCTTTCATATGATTTGATAATTTTTTTGCTAGTTTTTTATCTATAACTTTATTATTTCCTAAAATTTCAAACACTTTTTTATAAGTTGACGGAAATTCTAAATTTTTTTCTTCAATTAAACCTTCTCCAATTTCAATACATGCATTTAATATAGTGAATAATGACATACTTATTGCTAGATAATCATTAAATTGGTCTTCAAATTGTTCAAGAGTTTCAATTTTAAAAGTATCTAAATTGAATAAATATTTTTCAATTGTTTCATAATTTTTATAAATTTTATGTACGTCCATTTTAAATTTTAATTTGTGGATATCCTCGACTTTGATATAATCTATTTATGATTGGTCTGAAATCAAACCACTGGTTCATTGTGATTCTTTTTAATTGAGATAAGTCTTTTGTTGTGTGTAAAATTTTGCCAGTTGTTAAAATTTTAAATTGTAGTGATAATGGTAAATTTTCAAATAGTGATAAATCAAATTCATCAGTTCCATTTGATAAAATTTCAGTTTTAGCTTTTTTTGTTGCTTTTTTAGTTGTAATTATACATATATCTAAATCTGATAATGGTTTAATTTTTCCTGTTGAGTATGAGCCAAATAATATAATTGATTGGATATTTTGGTTTTTTTTTAATTCTTCTATTTCAGTTGAAAATTTGGTTAATAGGTTTGCCATAATAAGTTTAGTTTAATATTTTTTATAAACTTATTTGTTATTTTGGTAGTTATATGGTGAAGAACTTGAATAAATGTCAAAATTGATTAATAATTCCAGAATTAATTTGTTTTGCCATTGATTTATTCTTAATTACTGTAAGTTTCACTTCAATTTGTGTATTCATTATTTTAGATAATTTACCTAAATCTAATTTTTCTAAAGATAAATTTGTTTTGAAAAAGTTATCTAGTTCTTTTACTATTTTATCTGGGTATTGAGATTGAACTATTGTGTCTCCGTATGTTCCAATATAAAAAGCCTTGTCGAATGTACTTGATGATGGCGCGATTTTAGTTTTTATGTTTAATCTTTTATAAAAATTAAATATGTTTTTATCTAAAGGATAGTTTCCAGTTGTTAATGAGTATGAAACAATTCCTTTTGTTTTTAGTTTTCCCATTAATTGTTGTTCTTTGTCTAGGTGCAATAATCCTTCCCATGTGTGTGCTCCTTGGTAACAATTATATTTTAAATCTCCTTTTTTAAAATTTTCATACCAATCATCAATTATACTTTGCCAAAATATCATCATTTCATTTACGCTTTGGAATGAAAATACTGATACTTCTCCTTTTATTGAATCTATTGATTTATCTTTTATTTGGGATTTATTTTCATTTAGTTCAATGTATAATTCATCAATTATTTGCTTTGAGCTGTGTACCCATTTCTTATTTATCATAAATTCTTTTTTATCTTGCGTTTGAATTAGTACAGTTTCATCTACTAATTGAAAGATTGCTTTTCTTACTGCTTGAAAAGTTATTGATACTCCATATCTTTTTTTGATATAATTTGTTAGTTCAATTATTTTTAATGGATATTCTTTTGATAGAATAGAGAATATCATATTCTTTGCTGTTTGTTTTTTGCCTAGTGGCAGGCTGATTGTAAGACTCATTTAAACTTATTAGTTTAATGAAGTATTTAAACTTTTTGGTTTAACGGTTATGTAACTACAATGCTATAAGCTTTTTATTTTATATTATTTTTATTGTCTAATTTTAGATAGAAATCTATTGAACCTTTTGGTTTAATTGTCATTGAACCTTGTAACTATAAGGTTCTATGACCATATAATAGTTACAGATGGAAACAACAAAAAAAGTAAATATTATATACAGAGAGAATGATTCGTTTAGTAAACATATGCCTTTAATTACAAAGACATTTAATAAACTTGGGATTGATATTTATACAAAATCTTTTCCAAAAGAAACTGAGTCTAGTGAAATTAATACTTGGATTGGAAAAAGTACGAGTAAAAAGGAACTTAGTGACGGGATGATTTTAACTGATGAAACTACACTTAATGAAATTCATAACGTAAACCGTGTAACTCGTGGTCTGTATGTTGGTCATTACAGAGCAAATATTTTAGATGACCTTTTAACAACTGCCTATAGTGCTGCGATTTGTGAGAAATCAGATACTCCTTTGACGGATAGAGAAGATTGTACACATCCTTTGTTAGGAAGAAGTCCAACTATTGAGAATTCAAGTAATTTATTTAGTTATCTTTTTAAAAAAGTTCAAGAAAAAGATGGAACTCCTAAAAATATTTATATTGTAAAAAAACATATTGCTGACCACTATGGGACGAATACTGATTTAAAATCTTTTACTCCAGAGAAGGAAGAGTATGTAGCTAATAAATTTGGAAGTATGTTAAGTGGAATTAATGGTTTAGAAGGTATGATTAATTATGTTGATGAAATCACTGAGGATATTGATAAAAATGGTAATTGGATTTTAGTAGATAGACATAATTCAGGTGAATTTACTGGGTATGAATCTATTAAACATGCAAATACTATAATTGTTCCAGCTACAAATCTTTTAGATAAATTAAAAGAAGAAAATTATTTAGATGTTTCAGAAAAAGACTTTGAAACTGGGTTAACTAATACATTAAACTTGTATTATGAAAATTATCTTGATCATTTAGATTAATAAATAAAATGGATGTAAAAAATATAATAATAAACCAAATAAGCAAGTGTGTTGGTGGGGTTGCATTGTTAGTTATTGCATATAATAATGGTTCAAATAGTTCAGAAATAAACTATACTTTAATGCCTGAATCTATAAAACAATCAATTCAAATTGAGGAGAATAAATTAGAAAATAAATTAGAAAATAAATTAGAAAAATTTTAATGTGTTAGTTCACTCACATAACGAACTCACAAAAAATAAAGATTATGTTATAACAAAAAAAGCTTTAGATTCATATAAAATAATTTGTAATTTAAGTTATGAAATTAATTCAGAGATTATTGGTTTAGAAAACTTATCACAAAAAGAGTTTGATTTTGATAAAGGAATTTTTATGGTTTGTGAGTCTGATAAGGTTTTGGCAAAAAAAATTAATTGGGGACTATGAGTCTCACTTTAGGAAATAAAAAAATAATAAAAAAATAATAAAAAATGAATAAAAAAATGGAAACAACAAATAAAAATAAAAATGATGTACAAGAAGAAATGATTACAATGTCTCAAAAAAGTTTAGATTATCTTATTGATTCTGCGGAGGGAACTAAATTTCGAGAAGCATATAAAGAGAACACTGAAAGATGTAATAAATATTTAGCGTGTGTAGCAGTTCTATTATGTGCGAATTTTGCGTCTTATTTAGTTGGTTTGACTCATGGAGAAAATTCATATGATAATAAACAATTAGAAAAGGCAGGAGTATTAAAAAGAGTTAATACTCTTAATGAAAACTTTGGAAAACTTGAGGAGATGGTTTTAGAAATAAATGAGAATTTAGCTCAAGATGTTTTACTTGGAAATTTAAATTTAAATGATAAAAATTTAAGTTATGATGTGTCTGGTCTTTGTGATTTACGTGAAAATGTTATGGGTGAATATAATGAGTTAAAATATAAAACTAGAATTGACTTTAAAATTGATGGGATACATGGGAGAGGAAGTAATACTTCTATTGATTCTAATTTAAAATTACTTGGAGTTTTATGTGGAGATTTTGATATTACAACTTACGTTCATTCTTTAAAGGGAATTGAATATAGATAAAAATAAAATATTAATTATTTATTCTTTATTTTAATCACTTTTTAATTATTTTCACTTTTTTCTAATTCTTTGATATTTTTATGTTAGATTACACTCTAATGTTAGTTTATTCTTCTGCATCTGCAATTATTTTATCTTCTAATTCTTTTACAGCTCTTATTATTTCGCACATCACAGTTTCAATTGATTCATTTGAATCAATTTCATTTTCATTAATTTTGATGAAGTTTTTTTCATTATAACTCCAATATATTAAATTTGTAAATACTAAATATTTATCATATTCTTTTTTATAATCGCGATGAGTTTTATATGTAATTGGTACAATTGAGTGGCTGTGTTTTTTAATTTGTTGTGATGCTGAACCAGAATTAAAATTAATTAAATTTGATTTAACTGATGTTTTATTAATAAATTCATTTCTTTTTGTGTCGAGATATTGAATATTTTTAAATAATTTATGGATAAATTTAGGATAAATATTACTATTTCTTGATACAAGTTTTATTGATGTAAATAATTTTGAATATCCTTTTTCAATATATTTATTTAAAATATAACAAATTAGAAAAAAATCAAAATCATCCATTTGTTTTTCATCATTAGATGGTGATGTCCTATAATATAAAACTAAATTTCTTGAGTTAAGTGATTTTATGTGGATTTTTTCTAATAATGATACTTGTTTTTTATTTACTTTTTCAGTAAGTTCAAATCTTTTTTTATATGGAACTTTTGTTTTAAAATCAGTTTGAAGTCGATTTGAATTTTCAAATGTTCTTTTACAAATTAATTCAAAGGTTTTTATTATATGCGTGTAATCTGCTTGAAATTTGTAGTCTGGAATTATTTTTGGTAATTCCTCAGTTCTTTTTGTTAGGGAAAACCAAGAACCTAGTGAGAGTAAAAGTTGGGAGTAAGGATTTTCTAACTTAAAAAAATTATTTTTTAATTCATTTTCTTTTTCAAATTGTATTTCAAATTTATGTTCTTTGTTAAGAAAGTTATAAATTTCATTAAAATTATTTATATTTATTTTTTTAATTGATGTGAATTTTGACATTTCATTATTTATTGTTTGTTCAAAATAATTTATACAAATTTTATTATATATATTTGTAATTTGGAGTAATATATTTTTATTATTTGTTTTTTTATATTGGTGAACTTTTTCTGAAAATTGATTTAATAAAATTTGCGTCGGATTAAATTCTTTTATTCTTTCAATATATTCAGTAGAAATAATTCTATTAATTTGTTCTGTTGGAAGTTCATAAATAAACTTATTTTCAAATAAAATAATTTCAAGTAAAATGTTTTTAATAT
>JABSQY010000108.1 GCA_013215525.1 Nanoarchaeales archaeon
TTAATTTAAAATTAGCTAAATCATCCATTACTAAAAAATACAATTTTTTTAATATAACTTTATATCATTTTCAAATTAAATAAATCGTAACTACAAATATTAAACTTTAAAAGTTACAAAACAATATAAATTGAAATATTATTATTATATTTATGATAAGTAATTCAATAAAAAACCAAACAAGTAACCAGAAAAAGAAGTATTCATTATTTTTTATATTAATTGTACTAAATTTATTTTTAGTAGGATGTACAAATTCTACAAGTTCAGACTTTATGGAAGATACAAAGAACTTTAATCTATGTTCACTAAATGTAATTCCACAAGGAAAATGTATAAAAGAACAAATTGGATATGAATTTGATATAGAAACAAATAGTTGTAATGAAGTTACAGTTCTTGGCTGTGACGCTGTATCTCCATTTGAGAGTATGATTGAATGTCAAAACTCATGTTTTAAATCTAGTAATACTAAATAATCTTTGATTTATTAGTATTATTTATTTCGGAATTAAACCAAAGCTTTTTATAATTTAAAAGATTAAATATATTATGACAACAGAAACCCAAACCATTGTAAGTTCAAAAGATTCAAATTATTCATATGAATCTAATGAACCATTAGAAAAGTTTATCGACCAAGCCTTAAAAGAATCTGAACAAGATTATAAAAATGGAAATTATCAAGATTTTGATGTTGCAATGGCTGATTTAGATAAAGAATTTTCACAAAATGAATAAGTTAATTCTTTTATCAAAAGCAAAATCAGATTTTGGAGGAATTTATTACTATCATAAAAGTTTTTCACTAAATTCTGCTAATAAAATTAAAACTGAACTTAGAGACGATATTAAAACTTTAAAAAAATTTCCAAAGTTAGGAATTGAACATAAAAATAATTTTAGGAAACTTCCTTGTGGAAGATATTTAATTTTGTATAAAATTATTAACAATTCAGTAATAATACATAGAATTATTGATACTAAAATGAATTTTGATTTTTAAAAATATAAACAGCAACTAGAACACACAGCAACAACACAGCCACACACATCCAGAATACTTTCTGAATAGACAGCAAAATTAGAGCAAATTACAGCAAAATTAAAAGAATAATTTAAAGTATTTATGCTAGAATTAAACCAAAGCTTTTTATAATTTAAAGAATTAATATTATTATGACTGAAACCGTAACTAGAGCAGAATTTAATTTATTAAGAGATGAAATTCATAATTTAAAAAAAGAAATGGCTCCAATTGATGATATTTTAACTTTAGAAGATTTAGAAGACATCAAGCAAGCACAACACGACTTCAAAACCGGAAACACTATTTCTCACGAAGATTTAAAGAAAGAATTAGGTTTGTAAATTGTATATTTTAGATTATGCGAAAATATTCAAAAAGCAACTTAATAAATTAGAAAAATCTGAACAAATCAGAGTAATTTTAAAATTAGAAGAAATTACTAAAAATCCTTATTCTTATGTTAAAAAATTAGTTGGAAATGATTTTCATCGTTTAAGAGTTGGAAATTTAAGAATAATTTTAGAAATTAAAGATAATAAATTATTAATTATGGTTTTAAAAGTAGACAAAAGAAGTAGAATATACAAATAAAACAAGCACAGTAACAACACAGCAAAAAGACCAAAAAACTATTCGAATAGATAAGAACTTTATTAAATTTTTAAAATCTTGATTTAATTTAATCAAGGCTTAGAAATTTCTTTCAAATTTCTTGATTCACTACGCTCAGCCTGCTACAACAACCAAAGCAAGCACAGCAACACACAGCCACACACTTTCAGAATAGACAGCAAAAATACCAAGAAATAATAAGAACTCACTTCGTTCGGCCTGCTATCGAACAAATAAAACTGAAACTTATTCCAAAGATATTTCAAGATATCTAACGATATCTTTATAAAATATGAAATATATCTATAATTATGTCAGAAACAAAACAAATTAATTTTAAAATGCCACAAAACCTACACGAAATGGCGAGCGATTATTGCGAACAATATGGTTATACAAATATTCAAGAACTTTTAAGAGAAAGTTTAAGAGAAAAAATATTTGATGATAGGGAATTAAATCCTGAATATGTAAAAAAAATGTTAGAATATCAAAAAAATCCAGAATATCTTGGAACTGAAGAAAGTGAAAAATTATTAAAAGAATTAGAAAAGAGAGCATTAGAAGAAATTGAGAATGAATAGGGAACTAAAATTCTCAAGTATGTTTTCAAAAAAAATTAAAAAATTAAAAGGTAGAGATTTTTTAAATTTAAAAAATAAAATAAATGAAATTAGGACTATCTCAGATTTAAATCATTATAAAAATCTTAGAAATCCTCTAAATAATTTTAAAAGAGTTCATATAAATAATTCATCAGTTATTTTATTCTTTGGTGGCGATGGTAAAGTTTATCTTGTAGATTTAGAACATCATGATATAATTTACAAAGCAGACAAGAAAACATTAATTAAATATAATAATTTAGAATATAACTAATCAACACACAGCACAGCAACACACAGCAAAATTATTAGAATAAATAAGAATTCGCTACGCTCAGCCTGCTCTCGAACATATAAAGCAAGCACAGCAACACACAGCAAACAGCAACAAAATTATTAGAATTGATTTCGCTACGCTCAGCCTGCTCTCGAACAACCAAAGCAAGCACACAACCCACACTTACAGAATAGGCAGCAAACTTTGTGAAACTCTTTGATTTCACAACGGCTTAGGAATTTCTTAAATTCCTTGAAGTACAACAAACTATGTGAATAATTTAAATTATTTATCGTAACTTCATATTTTCCTTCAAAATATTAAGGCTTAGAAATGATTATCATTTCTTGAAATTAAACCAAAGCTTTTTATAATTTAAAGAATTATTATTATTATGACATCAGAAACCATACACACAAACCAACCGACACAATTAGAGATAGACCACACATATAATGAATATGTAAAAAAAGCAGTTCAAGAAGGCTTAGAAGATATTAAAACTGGAAGGGTTCAAGACTTTGATACAGCAATGGCTGAGTTAGATGAAGAATTCAAAGAAAATGAATAATTTGATTATTACTAATTTAGCAAAATCAGATATTAGAGAAATAAGAATTTATCACAATAAACATTCTAAGGATTATTCTAAATTATTAATTAATAAAATTAAATCGTCGTCTCATAATTTAAAACAATTTCCAAATATTGGTTCAGATTGTGATTTTTATAGAGAACTTCCTTGTGGAAATTATAATATTTTATATGTTGTAGAGGAAAATAATATTTATATTATTAGAGTAATTCATTCAAGTATGAATTTTAATTTTTATTAGGACAGCCAAGCACAAAGCAACACACAGCAAAAAGACCAAAAAATTATTAGAATTGATTTCGCTACGCTCAGCCTGCTAAGAGATTGTTTAATCGAAAAAGGATCGAATAAGCAAGAATAAATTTGAATTATTGTGTGAAAATAAAAGAATAAATTAAAGTATTAATACTATAATTAAACCAAAGTCAATAAATTTGAAAGAAATTTATAAGCCGTTGTCAAAACAAGTTTTGGCAAAGCTTTTTATAATTTAATATATTAATAATATTATGACAACCACAATTCAAATCAGCGACACACTAAAAAACCACCTTGAAAGTTTAAGCGAGATGAGAAATACTTCAATTGATGAAATTATTAAAGATTCTTTAGAAATTTCAGAAGAATTAGAAGTTAGACCAGAATATATTAAAGTTTTAGAATCAAAAGAAGCAACAACTTTTTTATCTGAAAAAGAATCTGAAAATTTTATGAATGAAATGAGACAAAGAGCTTTACAAGATGACTAGAAGTCAGTTATTATCTTCTTTATTCACAAAAAAATTATCTAAACTAAAAGGAAAAGAATTTTCAAATATTGATAAGAAAGTTCAAGAAATAAGAAATATTTCAGATTTAGACCATTATAAAAATTTAAAGAATGTTTTAAAAAAGTACAAGCGAGTACACGTAAACAACAACTATGTAATTTTATTCTTCGGCGATGACGGAACAGTTTATTTTGTACTTTGTAAGAATTTCAAAATAATTAATTTATTCTTACAAAGGCTTAGAAATTTATTTCAAATTTCTTGAGATTATGAAGACCACGACACAATCTATAAGCCAAACAAGAAATTACTTGAAAAATACGAAAAATTAAAATACAAATAAAAGCAAGCACAGCAACACACAGCAAAAAAACCAAAAAACTATTTGAATTGATTTCGCTACGCTCAGCCTGCTACAATAACCAAATCAAGCACAGCAACACACAGCAAAAGTACAACAAAATTATTAGAAACTATGTGAATAATTTTATATTTTCACATCGGCTTAGGAATTTCTTTCAAATTCCTTGAGGATTTCGCTACGCTCAGCCTGCTATGGGATTGTCCGCTCGAAAAGAGTCAAAATAAGCAAGAAAAGATTTTAAAGCAGTATAAAAATAAAAGAATAATTTAAAGTATTTATCAAAACTTCATATTTCTTTCAAAATATTAAGGCTTAGAAATGATTTTCATTTCTTGAAATTAAACCATATCTTTTTATATATAATAATATTAATAATATTATGATTAGTGAAATCCAAATAAATACTGAACCAATTTTTAACCCAAAAGATATAGAACAAGCACAATTTAGTGAACAAGATTTACAAAGAATTAGTGATATTGCTATCAAATCTTACAAAAATAAAGATTATTTAACTCATGAAGAATTTGAAAGAAAGATTAAAAACCACAAAAATGGTAGATTATAATTTAATTTACAAAACTGAGTTTTTTGATTCTATTACAAATTATGATAATAACTTTATTGATTTAATAAGAAATAGAATTTCTTATCTAAAAAAAGACCCTTACAAATATTCTTTCATTTCTTCTTATCGTTTAGATTTATTTACAATTAAAGTAACTTCTAAAGAAAATGATATAAAAATAATATTCAAAGTAATTGGAAAGGATGTTTTTGTTTTATTTAGTTATTCATTAGATTTAACACACAAGCAAATACGACAAATATTTATAGATTTAGAATAAAGCAACACAGCAACACACAGCAAAAGTACAACAAAAGTACAAGAAAGAATTTCGCTACGCTCAGCCTGCTATGAGACTTTGTGTAAGTGAAATCTCACAAAGGCTTAGAACTTTATATTTTTCTTTCAAAAATATCAAGGCTTAAGAATTTTCAATTCTTAGAATTCTCAACAATAAATTTCTTGAGTGTTTAATCGAAAAATTATCGAAATAAGCAAGAATTGATTTGAAAGTTGTGTAAAATAATTAAAAATGATTATATTTATATAGTTTATATTAT
>JABSQY010000011.1 GCA_013215525.1 Nanoarchaeales archaeon
ATTTGAAAACATTTCAATTAAATTCAGCATTAAATCTACTAAATGAGGTTAATTCAAATAATTTAATTATATCTGATTTAATTATAAAACAAGAAAACATTATTCAAACTGTAGATAATAAAGTATTTTATGGAATGCTTTTATTATTTGTATCATTTTTTTTTTATATATTTTTGAGAAAAGAATAATATTATATTTTTAACTTTCTTTAAACAAAGGTTTAGTATCTAATTCAAATCTCATTCCTTCTTCATCAAGGTCGCTGTACCATTCTAATAATGTTTTAACAGTATCTCCAGTATTTTGTTGAACTGCTTTAATATCTCTTCCTGCTCTACGAGATAGCCTAATAAATGTGTGTCTGAACCAATGAGAACTAACTTTATCAGCAAACTTGAATTCTATATTATGACTCCATTTTTTTACTATCCTATTACAAGTTTTTTCACTATATGGAAACAATTCTCTACTCTTAATTTCTAATTTTTGTCTTTCTTTTAACCACATTTTTAACAAAGGAGTGATTGTAGTAGGAAAATAAACCCATCTCCATTCATCTTTTTTAAAATCATATGTTTCAATTCTATTATTATCCCAATCTATTCTATCAATTTCTTGACCAAGGCTTCTAACTTTCCCCCTTTTTTTCTGTCCTACAATATCAGAGATTCTAATTCCGAGGTTGGAGTGCCAAGTCATATAAAATTTATCTCTAACATTATCTGGAGAATTTAATAATTTTGCTAAATTTTCAGAATTAAAATATTTGTCCGCTTTGAGTATTTTATTAGACACAACTAACTGATTTTTCATTTTATTTATAAACCTCATAAAAATTAGTTTGATTTTTGTCCGTTTCTACAATAGAAACGGACAATATATTTTTTACCATTTTTAAGCCAGTTTACCAAATTCATTCTCCTTATGAATTTCTTCAAACTTTTCCCTAAGGAGTGGATTTTCCATTATTGAATTAATTAAACCATTATCTAGCCCTTTTGAAACATCTAGATTATTAAAAATTCCAGGACTCATTAAAATTTTCATAAATTTCAACTCATCTTCTTTTAGTTTATGTAATTTTTTTGCTTCATTTTCATCTAATACAGCACCACAACCACAATATCTAACTTCTGGCGAATGTTCAAATAATTCTGGTCTCTCTGGAAATCTTTCTTCGCAAATAACACATATTCTTTTATCCATTGCTGTATCTACTTTTTTTGTTTTATTAATATCAATACCGTGAAATTTTAAAATTTTATCACTTACTGCTTCTTCACCATAGTGAACATACCTTTTATACATATTAGAATTTTCACTCCATCCACTAAATATTCTTAAATCTCTTTCATTTAATCCTTGTGTTCTATATAGTGAATCTATTTTACTGTGTCTGAAAAAATGTAAATTTGTTTTCTTATTTAATTTAATTAATTTAGCAGAACGATTAATGATGTCTTGACAAGCAACATTAGAAAGCCTTCCAAATCTATTTTGATAACACATAGATAAAAATAGAGGAGCATTTAATTCATCCTTATATTTATGTTCATTAATTAATTTCCTTATGTAAGGTAATGAATTAACTAATATAACTCTTCTTTCTCCAGTTTTTCCATCTAATTTAATAAATCCATATTTACCTAAATCTTCAATAGAACCAATGTTACAAGCAACTAATTCACCAATTCTTGCTCCACTTTCATATAATAATGAAATTATACATTTATTTCTAGCACCAACTGTTCCACCAATTAGATTTTTTATATCTTGAGGAGTTAATACTTCATTAGGTGCTATACTTTTAATATTATCAGAACTATTATTAATTTGTAGATTCGAAACTAATTTAGGGATTTTTCCCATTACAAAATTATCTTTGTTATATGACCAAATATAAAACCTTTTAATAGTGATAAGGTATAAATCAATTGTTTTTTGAGAAATTTTAGGTGATTTATTTCTTTGTTTATGTGTTAATGGGTTTCTAGGAATTTCAATTCCAAAACTTTTTAATTTTTTTTCTCTTATTTCAATTCTTTGCTGTGTAGTTGTTTTTTTAAAATTAATTTTATAATTATCTATATCTTCTTTTGTAGCATCTATTAAATTTTTTTCAATATATTCTCCAAATTTAATTATATTATTTACATATCTAAGTATAGATTGTTTACTTCCAATTATTTTATAATCAAATCTTCGACCATAATCATCAGTATATGTCTGTTTAGTTCTACTTTCCAAAAAATCAACATATAAATACATTTCTTTTTTATTATTTTCATTCAATAAGGGATTTTTTTCAATTAAGTTTTCTATTCTCCTATTGTAAAATTCTTCTACTATATCTTTATACTCTTTGTGTTGCTTCATTTTTAATTATGTTAATACTTTATCATAATTATATTTTTACTGGTTCTCACTGAGACCCACATATTATTGGGTATCAATATTGAAATTCAATCCTTACTTTCACAAAGCAGATGCTTATGAAATCAAAGATATTCACAAAGTATCAATTAAAAATTTTATTTAAAATTATAATAATTCTTCAATGTATCTTTCTAATTTCTCTGGAACTGTTGTAGGTTTAAATCTGTTTACAGGTGTACCTTCTTTATCAATTAAAAACTTTGTAAAATTCCATTTGATTGAATTTGTTAATGCTCCTTGTTGCATTTCTTTTAGATATGTATATAATGGATTTTCATTATTTCCATTTACTTCAATTTTTTCCATCATTGGAAAAGTTACACCAAAGTCAATCATACAACCTTCTTGAATTGCTTGAGAATTACCAGGCTCTTGATTTCCAAATTGATTACATGGGAATCCAATTACTACGAAATCTTTTGATTTATATTTATTATATAATTTTTCTAATCCTTCGAATTGTTTTGTAAATCCACATTTACTTGCTGTATTCACAATTAAAACAACTTTACCTTTAAAATCATTTAATGAAATTTCTTCACCTTTAATATTCTGTACTTTGAAATCATAAATTTTTGTCATAAGAATAATTCCTTTTGACACTTAATAAAGATTTATCACTTTAATTATTTACAAGTAGTGTAACTCAAATTTTGTATAGATTAATATGTATTTAATTAAAGAAGTGAATTATTTATCTTCTTCTTTTTGAATTAATTGCAACAGCTTGGTCTATATAGTACTTTAATATCTCTGTGTCTGCTTTGTGCATTATTAAACTACGCATTTCTCTTCCAGTTCCAGTTAATAGTTTGAATCTATCTTTCATTTTAATTCCTTTTAAAAATGTAATTTCTACAGTTTGCTTCATTGTTCTCATATTACAAATTGGTCCATTGTCGTCAGCGAATGTTGTAATGATTGATTTTTGTAGTTCTAACATTTGAGGGTATGATAATAATACTTCTCTTATGTCTAGAAATAAATTCTTACTTGATGATTCTAAGTCTTTTTCGAACTGTGTTTGTGGTTCTTTGTATTTATCAAATTCTTCTTCCATTTTTATTTATTTTATATATAATTATTTTTTATTACTATTTATGTGTTTATTTTTACTATTATTGTCAATATATTTCTTTTACTCTTCCAACTTGTCCACACTCAAGCATTACCTTGATGCCGTGGTGGTGATTTGGAGAATTAGTTAATATTTTAGATACACATCCTTTTGTAATCTTTCCAGAACGCTGGTCTTGTTTTAATACAATTCCTACATCTAGACCAGATTTGATATTATCTCTAATTGTTCCACTCATAAATAATATATCTGTTTATTGTGTTATAAGTGTATGTTATTATTTAATAAAATAGTATAAGTATGGTATACATATAGTATAATTATATAGTAAAATTATATAGTAAAATTATATAGTAAAATTAAATCATTTATTTTAAGTAGTTAGAATTATTTGGTTTGCCAGACTACATAATGTAGAATTACAGGCAGATTGATGTGCAAAGCACAAGTAAAAAAAGTTTAATTTGTTTTATAAAAGTTGTTATTTTATAAGTAATTAAACAAATATTGAAATTATGAGTATTAAATGATATATTCATTAAATTAATTAAATAGTGTAACAATTATAAATCAAGTGTTACTAATGGGACAAATCTTTCATCTTCATTAAATGCGCCGTGTGTTGCTTTTTGTATATTTGAGGTTGAATCAAATAATACATAGTTATCCCTCATGATTAGTATATAATCTCCAACTCTGTCAAAAAGTTTCGGGTTTGGAGTTCCTAGTCCATAGAAATTATCATTTATTATATCTTCTCCTTTAATACACCAACAATATTTAGATAATTTATTTTTTACTATTTTTAAAAATTTATCTACTTTATTTGGTTTTACATAACAATTTCTAACTCTTGGTTCTCCAGTTATTGGGATTGATAAACATTCCTCCAATCCTACTATATTTTCAATAAAAATTTGAGAGTCTTTATCATAATCTATCATTCCATGGTCTGATGTTATTATTAACTTTGTTTTTGTATTTTTAATATTTTTGGAAAGTTCTCTTATTTGATTATCTATTGTTTCAAAGAATAAATTTGTTTTAGGAGTCCCAACTCCTGAAATATGTTGAATTGAATCAAATTCATCTAAATATGCGTGTATATATCTTCTATTTTTTGATTTTTGATTTATTAAATCTTTTAATTCAGGGAGGACATGTATGTCTGTTTCAGTTGGAATTATTTTTGTGTTTGATGCTACATAATTTATAAATTTTCTTTTTGATTTTTCTTTTTCAATTATTGTGTAACAATCACTTTTAAAATCTTTATGATAAGATTCAATTTCTAATATGTTGTCTATTATTAAATTATTTTCTGATACTTGTTCATCATTATCATAATTAGTAAAAGGTAGTATTTTAACTATAGATTTTGTTTCTTTTAGATACATTGTCCATCCTGTAAGTCCGTGTTGTTGTGGTGGATATCCTACTTGGAAAGCAGTGTTTGCGCAGGTTGTTGCTGCTAAAAAAGTTGTTGAAAGTTTTGTTTTAAGATGTTTATATAAAAACGAGTCTTTTTGTGTTTTAAGATAGTTATATCCAAGACCATCAATCACAATTAATACAATATTATCATATTTACTAAGTTCTCTTGAGTCTAATGCTTTTAGTTCATTATATTTATGTTTTTTTCCAAAATTATTTGAAATTGAACTCATTAAATTAATAATATTATTCTCTTTATAGTTTGGTTTTTCAAAGTCATACATTATAAAAAACACTCTGAGATTATTCCTTTATAAGCTTATTTATTATTTGTATGTAGTAGATGAAATTTTCTAAAATAGTAATTATGAATTAAATAAAAAATAATTATATGGGAATATAATATTATTTTTATTAATAAATGTTAAATATTTTAGTTTATAATTTTATTATTTTATTATTCAAAGAAATCTTTTCCATTCATAATTTCTAATGGAAGATTTGGTTCTGGACCTTCAAGATAACTCTTTAAGTCTTTAGATTGTCTTCTTAGTTTTTCTTCGTGTCCTAATATTAATAATGTGTTTCCGCTGGCAAGCCCTAAATCCTTACATATTTTTCCCTCTCTATATAATCTTACATCACCAAGTGGCCCAGATCTATCGTCAACGTGATTTTCATTAAATTTCCATATGTCTACCATTCTGTCACCATCCATATCCCATATAATTGTAATTATGTATGTTGAATCGTCGTAGTATGAATCTGATTTTATTATGTTTACAATATAATCTTCTACTTCTTTTTTATTCATTCCTTTGTATGAATTTTTTGCATCTACATCAGGCCATACAATTATTTGCATTTTATCATTAAAAAAGTCTAAACTATTGTAAAAGGAATGATTTGGTTTGTATTCGAATTCTAGGTTTGGTAGATGACCTTGTTCCCATATACTTTTAAAAAGTTGTTTTTGAGATTTTGCAAATGATTCATCTTCTATTATTAATAATCTTTCAGAGTTGTATATTGCAACAGTATTGTCAAATATTAGTATTTCGTCATCAATTGTGTATATGTCTTTAGGAACGTATCTAAAGTTCATAAGTAGGTTTACAAATTCTTTGTTGCTTGTAAATTTTGCAACTGATTGTGTGTTTGTGATTTGGTTAAATTTGATGTTGTTATTTAGAAAATTCTTTCTTAGTGTTTCTGCTTTTTGTTTGTCAAATAAGTCTGACATGTCTGTTTTTTCAAATATAAATATTTCTTTATCTTTTGAGTTAGAAGATTTTAAAGTGATATCGTATAAGTCTTGCTGTGTTACAGGTTTTATTGTTGATATATAATTATTCTGTTTTTTCATATTAATTGAAATTGAATAATAATATATATTAATTGAGGTTGACAAAAATTTGTAGTTTTTATTTATTTCTAACACCACCTAATTCATCAGCCCATTTTTCAGGATATGAATTTTCATATTGTTTATATGTGAATTTTTTATCTACACTTAATCTGATTGCTTGAAATACTGATGGAATTCCTATAATTATAATATATAGTGGACCTGTGTAGTATCCTTGTAGTGTGTGTCCGTATTCGTGTTTTATAAGTTCATTATCTAATTTACTTTCATTAATAAAAATAAATTTTCCTAAAGAAATTCCAATTAAAAGTTTTGTATCGCGTGTTGTAATTAATGTTATGTCTTTGTGTTGCGTAACATTTGCTATATCTTTTCTAAGTTTTAATATTATATATAATAAAATTCCCAATAAAGTCTGTGGAAGACACCAAGTCCAAAGTATAATATTTCTTAAAAAATAGTTCATAGTATAACCTTTTTTACTTTTTATTATTTAAATTACTTTGTTATTAATTCAGATAGTTTTCTATGATTTCTATTGTAATATCTCTTGTGTGTTCATTCGTTTTGAATACCATACTTGGAAGCTTGTGATTGCTACTACAACCATCATCATTACTAGGAAACTTGTACCGAGAACAGAGTAACTGCCTGCGATTGCTTCAAGAACAAATGAGATTGCTGCTATAATTGCACTAAATATAAATACTGGAATTGCCCATGCTTTACGAAAAATCATTAGAACAGCACCGATGAATGCACCCCATGAACTTAGTGTAAATGCGATAATGTTAATAGTTGGAACGTTAAGAAAGAATTCAGCTTGCGTGATTGTCATACCTTGAGCAACTAAGCTTTCTACTGTCATACTGAAGAAGTCTATATTGTGGTATGCTCCCATTAGGTTCCAGATTAGTAATACTGCTGCAATTATCCAGAAGGATGTTGGTGTTATTGTACTTGTAGTTTTGTCATTATTTTTTAGTTTAGTCATTAAATTAATTCTATTTAAATTGTTTATAAAGATTTATATTTAAAGTTCGTGTTCGCATTTTCTAATTGAATAATGCGAAAAATTAAAATATTTTAAAATAATCATTTAAGTGTTTTACTCTATGGATTCCTGATGGGAGTTTATCTGAAGTTTGGTTCCAAGGTTTATCTATTAATACTATGTCTCTGTTTGGCGTTACACATGCTAAGGCGTGAGTTAAGGAGTCCTCTACTAATAAATCAATTCCTATTTTATCACATACATCTCTTTTTGATAAAGGTTTTGAGTTATCTTTTGAATAACTATTTACCATATGTATTTCATCAAATTTGTTTGGGAAAAATTTATGTATTGAGTTATATGTTTGTTCTTTAATTTCGTTCTGTCTTGCAGTAATTATTTCTAAGTTGTGGTGTTTGGATAATTGAGTTATAATTCTTTGAGAGTTTTCAACAACTTGCGCTTGCTCGAAGAATTTTGAATTGTAATGTTCAAACATTTTATTAATTGCTTGTTCTCTTGTTCCACCCCAAACTTTCCAGAAATCATAAGATATAAAATCATCAATTGTAAGTTTTGTGTTATAAGTATGATTATGAAATTTTATGATAGCTGGAACGTGTTCAAATAAAACATCATCATAATCGAAACCTATTTTCATACTTTGAATGTGTGTTTGCGCTTTATATATATTAGTATCTATATTATTTTAAAAGTGTGAACTAAATACTTTTACTAACTTGTCAAAGAATTAACACATCAGATTTAAAAAGTGTCACAGCGATTTTTATATATGGAAACTTTCTTCGAAAAAATAAACTTCCCTTATGAAACCGTTCGAGCTGGTCAAGATAAATTTATTAAATATGTTTTTTTAACAATTAAAGAACAAAAAAATTTAATGGTATCTGCGCCAACTGGTCTAGGTAAGACTGTGTCCGCACTTGCGCCTGCAATCGCCTATGCTCAAAAACATGAAAAAACTATTATTTGTCTAACCTCACGTCAGACTCAAGCAAACCAAGTGATTAAAACTATTGCTGATATTAACCGAAAAGCAAAGTCACGTGGTAAGACTCGTCCTATTAGATATATGGCATTCATTGGAAAACGTAATATGTGTGCTCACAAAGATAGAGATTTATATCCTGCATCTGATTTTAATGAATTTTGTAAAAAAACTCGTGAGACTGGTAAATGTAAATTTTTTATTAATACTAAAAATGAAGATAATGCTGAACAAATTAAAGAAGTTATTGATGAGTCTACGCGTTCAGTTATGAATGTTGAAGGATTTGTAAATCTTGCTGGAGGTTGTAAGTTGTGTCCGTATGAAGTTGCAGGTAAGAAAGCGTTTAAAGCTGATGTTGTGATTTGCGATTATAATTATTTATTTTCTGCAGGGATTCGTGAGAACTTTCTTGGAAAGATTGGACGTACGATTGATGAGTGTATTGTAATTGTTGATGAAGCTCACAATCTTCCTGACAGAATCCGTTCTGCTCACAGTTATGGATTAACTACAGAATTACTTAAAAATGCGTTAAAAGAGTTACAGGCGTGTATTAAAGATGATAGTTATGATATATATATTAATAATATTCGTGGTGTGCTTCGTGATATTATGCTTGATAAGTTAGATTCTTCTACTACTGATTATTTGGTTTCAAAAGATGAATTTATTAAAAATTTAACTTCACGATTTTTGAATACAAATATGCAAGATATTATTGATAAACTTGATGCTGCTGCAGCTCTTGTTAAAGAGGATAGAATTATTTCATTTGTTGAACGTGTTTCTCATTTTCTTGGAAGATGGTTTAAGGCTGATGAAGATAGTTATTTACGTATTTTAGAAAAGACTGTTAATAAAGGTGAGACTACACTTAGTTTACGTATTAAATGTATTGACCCTAGTACTATTTCTGGAGATATTTTAAATAAATCTTATTCAACTATTTTAATGTCTGGAACGCTTACGCCAATTAAGATGTATCGAGATATTTTAGGTGTTGCGAATTGCCGTACTCTTGAAGTTGAATCACCATTTTTATCTAAGAATCAGTTAACTATTGTTGATGATACTGTGACATCGCGGTACGCTGAACGATCGGATGAAATGTTTAGTAAAATTGCTAAAAATATTGAAGATGCTTTGTTTGTTGCAAAAGATAAGAATACCATTGTGTTTTTTCCTAGTTATGATTTTTTAGATAAAATTGTATCTAAAATTAATCTTGTTGGTTTAAATAGGAAGGTTTTACGTGAACAACGTTATATGAATAAAGAAGATAAAGAAAAGTTTGTTGATAGTTTTAAGTCAACTGGAGCGTTTGATGATAAGGCTAAAGTATTGTTTGGGATTACTTCTGGAAGTTTTGCGGAAGGATTAGATTTACCTGCTAAAGCGCTTGAGATGGTGCTTGTTGTTGGATTGCCGCTTGCAGTTCCTGATACTTTTACAAAAGCTGTAATCAAACATTTTGATAAGAAATTTGGGAAAGGACAAATGTATGGTTATATTTATCCTGCAATGAGTAAGATTATTCAGGCTGCTGGGCGTTGTATTCGTTCAGAACAAGATAAAGGTGTTGTTGTATTAATGGATAATAGGTTTATGAGTCCGTTGTATGCGCAGTGTTTTCCGTGGCAGAAGAGTATGTATGTTACAAAGGATTTGATGGGAGATATTGAAGGGTTCTTTGATTCCAATGATAAGGATTCTTTAGATATTTAATTTTTTATCTTGCTTTCACGATTTTCCATATTTTATCAATAGCACTAAAATTAAGACACTAACCAATATAGCGATGCTATAATTGGGTGTCTGAATTTCAGCACTCTTGAAAAAATCTGAAAAAGAATGTAGTCACTCTCAAGTTCGTTCGGGACACTGTAAACAAGATTTACAGAGTTTTGAATTGAAGCGAAAATTGGCTGTCACTTGTTTTTCTGATTTTACGTTTTTATTTTATCCGAACGTAGTGAGATTATTTTTTGTGAAGCGGACTTTAATTTCCAGAGTGGAAATTTTATAATGTATATTTTACGAAGTAAAATTCTATTTTTTTATATTATTTATTATTTTTATTATAATTTAAATAAATAATAGTATACTTATTGATGCTATTATTATTGATGTTATTCCTAATCCAGGTAGGTTTGTTGTACTTGTTGTTGTACTTTGTGGAGTTATAGGTGTAGGTGTTTGTGTTGGGAATGTTATAATGTTTGCAAAGTTATCACAATTATTTACATCAAAGCAATGCGCGCCACTAAATGCTGTGTCGTTGTAGTATGTGTTTCCAATTCCTCCATAATCAAAGTTATTATTCCAGAATGGAAGACTATTATAAGTTATTTTGCTTATATTACCTAAATTATTATTATATATTGTATTTGAAAATGGTCCTGCTGAACCTGCAGAAAAATATAAATTGTGTGTGTTGTTTGTAATATTATTTAATGTTATATTATTATTTAAACTTGATGATAAACGAATCCCTATAAAATTATTAGTTAAATTATTTGATATAATATTATTACCATCTGAAGTTGTTACATCCATGGCATATACATTATCTGTTATTTCATTATTTGATATATTATTAAAATCGGATGTTACCAACATTGCTTTTGAAAAATTAGAAACTACACAATTTTTGATTGTTGTAGAACTACTTGTTGTTGTAATTCCAAAACTTGTTCCAACTCCAATTATTGAATTTCCTTGACAGTCAAGTTCAACGTTTGCTCCATTTATACTTATGCAATGTCCACCTGCACTTGTAATTGGTCCAGTTAGTGTGTGTGTTCCTGTCGATAACACTGTACCGCAACTTGCAACCACAGCACTATATCCAACTGATAATGAAAAGAATATTATTAGAACAAATATAATTGAATATCTTTTAATCATAATTTTTTATTCTGGTTTAAATTTATAAATTATTTTCATTATCTAATTGTAATGATTTTTAGTTTTTGCTTATTTCATTTATATACTAAATTTAAATTTAAATTCTTCCTTTTTAAATGATTTTTTACTTTTTTTAACTATTTTTCAGATACCTTTATAAAGAACCTTTTACAAATATTTATTATTCATTTATAAACAAGTTCTTAAACGTGTGTTTTTGGCTTGTAGATAAAGAAAAATATTATATAAAAAAATGGCCGATGTAATTGTAGCGTTTAGAGTAATGCCTGTTGATGGTGAAGTAGAGTATTCTGATTTAGAGAGTGCAGTTAAAAAAGTAGTTGAAGCATACGCAGAAGGTAAAGTTGATATTAGATCAATGGAATCTGAACCGGCAATGTTTGGAATGAGTAGTTGTATTTTTGAAATTCAATACGATGAAAACTTTGGTTGTGAAAATTTAGAAAACCAATTAGATGCATTAGAAGTTACTGGAACTGTTTCTGTAACTAAGATGGATAGAATGTAGTTATTTTAATAAATAATTATATACTAAAAAACAAATTAAAAAAAACAAATTAAAAAAAATGATACAGTCAAAAATTAAAAATTTTTTCGGTACAATTTTTTGATGTTTTTTTACAAATTAAAAAAATAAAAAAATGGCATTAGCAAAAACAAAAATCGTGAATATTGTAATCTCTACTAGTTTAGATCACAAGATTCCTTTAGAAAGATTAATTATGGATTTACCTAATACAGAGTACAATCCTGAACAGTTTCCTGGTTTAATCATGAAGATTCGTGAACCAAAGGCATCCTTTTTAATTTTCTCATCTGGGAAAGTTGTATGTACTGGAACTAAATCATTAGATGAAGTTGAATTAGCTTTAGAAAAGTTAGTTGAGTATATGGCAAAAGTTGATATTACAATTACTATTAAACCTAAGGTTCGTGTAGAAAATGTTGTAGCATCATCTGATATCGATATGAAATTAGATTTAAATGAGTTAGCTATTAAGTTATCAAATGTTGAGTATGAACCTGAACAATTTCCAGGTTTAGTCTTTAAGATTCGTGATGAAACTAACGCTACATTTTTAATTTTCGGTAATGGAAAAATTGTTTGTACTGGAACTAAATCTGATAAAGATGTACATATTGCTATTAAGAATTTATTAGTGATTCTAAAGAGTGCAGGTATTAAGAATTATAAAACTAAAGAAGATTCTGAAATTGAAGAGAAAAAACTTCTAGAGAAGAAGAATAAGAAATAATTAGATTAATGTTTGCAATGGTGTTATTTTTTAACATCTTTTTTTAAAATCTGATTATAAAAATTATTATTATTATTTATTTCTAAATTGACTTATTATTGTGTTGTGTGAGTTTTATTATGTTTCTACTTATTTTGTTCTATTTTCTAATGATAAAGTATTTAAAGTAATAAATTCATATGTTACTTATGAAATCAAGAATGGATAGTAGTTATTTAACTTTAAAAACACAAATTGGACCTGAATTAGCAATTACTGGTTTAGGATATACTGAATTTCCTTTATTGAGTTTTTTCCCACTCCCATCTAATTTAAGAGAACCTACTAGTTTACTTGGTAATGAAAAAATCAAAAATCAAATTATTAGATTTGTTTATTCATGTTTTGGTTTAAATGCGAATAATTATGTTAATGGTGAAATTAGTTTAGATAAGTATACTTATGGAATAAAATCAATTCCGGAATTAATAGAAAAATATAACCCAGAAGGAGAATATTCTAAAAAATTAATTAGTAAACTTAATTCTGGAACAATTAAGCTGGAGAATACTAAGTCTGTTAATGAAAAAATATCTCGTCTTAGGGAATTGGAAAAAACATTAAATTTATTTGATGGGAAAAATATACAAATTAATTCAATTAAACATAAAATTCGAGATTGTGGACATAGTGAATATTGTAGTTGTTGTGATAGTTATTTTGTGAAATTAACTGAAAAGGAAGTACTCCCATTAGTTGAATATGGATTAATGCCTGAATCTGAAATTAAAAATTCATTATCAGAAAATAAAAATACTAGAGATAAAGTTATTCAATTAATTAAAAAAAATAAAAATAGTTCTGAATTTGTACGGGATGAAGCTAATTCTTTAAATGAATTTTTTATAATCTCTAATGAATTAACTAACTTATTTAATTAAATTAGTTAATTTAAGTACTTTTATAATATACTTATTTTGAATTAGTATATTTTTAATCTACACTATAACCTTCAGTGTATTGATTTACAAAAGAATCTGTTCTATTTTCTTCTAATGCTAAATATATATCTCTGAAATGATTAAGTTTAAATTCTAATATCTCTTGAAATACTGTTTTTGTTGAACCTTTAATTTTTGTTACTAAAGCTGGACACCCATAGTATGTAGTAGTATAATTATTAAAACCATGTTCCGAAAAATAATTTATAATTTCTTCAGTATTATTAGATAGTTCAGGATTTAAAGAAATTGTTTGTGTAGATTTATCATATATATTATTTACACCTATGATATCTTTATCTAATTTTAACTTATGTTTATTTACATAACTCTCATATTCTTTCTCTCTAGCTGTCGAATGAACTGTGTGCTTACTTGCATCTTTTGCTAATTCTCGGATTGAATTTCTAATTATTGTATCTAAATTATTTTTTGTTAAATTTGGTTGAGTTATTAAAGGATAAAATGTTCTTAATTCTGAATCTATAAACTGAGACATTAATGCAGGTTCTGCTTTATTTTTTCCAAATAGTCTATCCATCGAGTTTATTAATCTATAATTTAATTCAAGATCTGATAATTCTCCTATTGGTTTTGAACCTACATCTTCAAATTGTTTATCCCAAGTATCGTATTGTTCTATTAATTCGTCTTCAAATGGTTCTTTTAGAAATAAGTATAAATCTTCTTTTTGTGTTGAACCTAAATTTGTAAGTTCTGTTACATTTGCTAACTTTGATATTAATTCTTGACGTTCTGAACTATTTTTTAAATTTTTTGATGTTTGTTCCCATAAATTTGTTAATAATTGAATTGATGCGTTATGCATAAACATTCTATCTTTAGTTGTTGTTGAAGGTTTATTCTTTATTAAATTTTCTTTATGTGTTAATATTGAAAAACTTGATTCTTCTTTTTTTAATTTTTTTTCTAATAATTCTCTTGTTATATGTGTGTGTTTTTGTTTCTTAAAAGTTATATTTGATAGTTTTTTTAATAATTTAGAAAAAGGGCATTTATTTTGTGCTGGTTCAGGTACATTCATAATTATTTTAAGTTTAATTTACTTATAAAACTATCTTATTGTTACAACTAGCAGTAAATAATATTGGGATTGAATATCATTAGTTTTGATCGTAATATTTAATGTGTTTATCGTACGAATTAAATTAAACTTTTAATTTCAATTACTTGATTTAATGGTTTATTTTCTATATATGTTGATTTTAAAAATTGAGTATAAAAATCATTACCAAATTCTTTAGCACCTTCTAAACATATATCTAAATATTTTAGTTGAGCTTTACATTTAAAGTTAAATGTTCCATTATTCTTATTTGCACTAAATAAGTAACCACTTCCTATTATTTCATTTGATTCAAAATCATATATATTAGTTTCAATTAAGTTATATTCTTTTTCCCTTAGTTTTAATTCTTCAAAGTGTGTGTTGTCCATTTGGAACATTACTCCATTTACAATAGAATCTTGTTTGGATATAGTTTGTACATCTAGCGCGCAATGTGGTACTCCCATTATTTCTTTTTCAACTTTTGTTTCTTTGAATCCAATTGGGTCCCAAAGGTTAAAGTTTCTTTCAAATCCTTTTATGTAACATGCTTTGATATGTGTTGCGTTACGTAATTTGCGTATCAATGAATTTGTGAATACTAAAGTTCCAAATCCAAATATGATTTTACTCTCCATGTTCTAAATCTTCTAATTTTAGTTTAAGATTATATTTTTAATTATAGAGTAGTTAACTTTATAAATGTGTGAATTATATATATATTATGTCAAAAAATTATGTTACTATTATGGCGATAAATGAACCATTGTGTCAAAATGAACCAGAATTTAAATTTTTAGATGAAAAAATTTTAGGTTTACAAAAAATTTTAAATGATTCAAAATTAGAAAAAGATACGAGAACAAATGCAATATTTAGGCAAACTAGAAATTATTATATTCAATGTTCAACTAAAGTTATTATAGATTATAATGAAAATAAATATTCACTTTCAAAAATTCTTAAAAGAGAATATGAAAATGAAGATATTTCTATAATTGGTTCAATAAAAGGATTTACTCATATACTAGTCCATTTATTATACAAGAATGGTACTTTATCAATTGATCGAGAAGTTGAGAAATATAATCTAGGAATAAAAATTCATAAAACTATTAGAAATGGTTATCGATTACGCTCAAGAGCTACTAAAGAAAAATCAATTAATTAAATTTTTATTTTATGGGAATTTATCTTTTTATTGAGTAAGTTTTATCAAAAGTTTAATTTTGTTCAATATAAATGAATATTTATAAATTATACTTGTTTTATTTTTATTATATATACAAATGTATCAATACATTTTAAAAAACATATTCAATAAAAATGAACAATTTAAATTTAGAATTAGATAAGATTAGGAATTCTTTTGGAGATTATTGTATTAATACTTGCAAGTCTAAGTGTTGTAAGTTTGGAAAACTTTTATTATTAAATAAGAAAGAAGTGAATTTATTTTCTCAAGATAATTCTGATTTTATTGAAAAGAGTACAAATGATGTTAATCACCATTATTTTAATTTTGAGAAAAATGGAGATAAGTGTAAATTTTTAGATAAGGAGGGGATGTGTAAAGTTTACAAAAATCCAAGTAAACCAAAAGTTTGTAATGATTTTCCTATTTTTAAGACTGGAGATTTTGTACTTACAGCAGGCAGTTGTCCTGCTATTACTACAGGATTAGTTGATGATAAGCTAAAAGAATTATGTGAAAAACATAATTTGAAATTGATTTAATAAATACTCATATTAGTAATTGGATAGTAGTTAATTATATAAAGTTTAAATATTATATACTTTTTATGATTGAAGAATATGGATTAGAAGGTGTAATTACTTTTTTAAATGGAGAGATTAAAAAAATAACAGGAGAAGGAACATTAAAAAACTCAAGGTTATTTCTTGCACATATTGACTTGATAGATTCAAATAATGAAAAATCTCAAGAGAATATAATGGGAGCTCTTGTTAATACAGAAGTATTTTGTTATGGAACAGGAACAAATGAGAATTATTTAATTTTAGCCCATGAAGATTCTAATTCAGAATTACATTTAAGTTATTTAAGTAAAGATGGGCCTGAACTTTTTGGTCAGTATAAAGGTTTTTTTGATTTAGATGTTCTACCTAAAACTTATCAATTAAAACTTGATAAATTACAATATAGAGGACAATTTGTAAAAAATATACATGAAGTTTCTAATGTTGTTCCTATGACACTTACTATTTCTAAAAAATAGTTTATATTATATTTTTTAGTTTGTTTTATAAAGCTGTGAATTCAGTATATGGTATGTTAAATATAAATATAAATCAAAAAAATGATGTGACAAATTATAAATATGATAATCCATCAGTGTATTCTAATGAAGGATTTTCTGTCTGTGTTCCTTCAAGTAAAATAAAATTTTCAATTAATATGTCAGTTCATTCTCAAAATATTCCTCATGCTCCAAATAATTATATTGTGGTTAAGAGACCTCCTTTTTTAAATAAAGAAGATAACAGTAATTATAATGGGGATATTGATGACCAAGTACTAGTTAGATTTAAAGTTCATAATGATGGTGGTCTTGAAAGAATGTTTGAAAGAACACACGATTCAAATGGAAAAAAAATTATTGGAAAACAACTTCAAGGTCTATGTGTTGAACTTCCTTTAGATAAAAATATGAACACGCTTAATGATATTTCAAATAATAATAAAGTTAGAGCTCCTCTTAAAGGTGTTATTGGTGGAACTGGAACTCCAATTAATTTACATTATAGACATTTAAATTAATTGTTTTTATTTTATTTTTATCTTATTTTATTTTCATATTCCACAAAAGTTCAAACTTTTGTCTATGAAAATCCGCATTTTCTTTTCCTCTCACAAGTACTACACTTGGTTCTTCATCGAGCCACAGTACAGTTGCAACGTTGTTTCCGTAAATATTTTGAGATACTACACCATTATTAAAGTTTTCAATTAGTTTTATTTTTGTATGTTTTAATATTTTTAGTTTTGATATTACTTCTTTTGGTGTATTTTTATCAAATATCATTCTTGTTTTTACTTTGTTATCATCACGTGTTTTTTTATATTTTGGAAAGAAAAATTTTATGATTGAGTCTGGGTCTTTTGATGTTGCTTCTATTAATACTTCTCCTTCAAAATTAATCATTTCTAGAAATAATTGTTTAATACCTGATTTTCCTCTGTAAAATAGTGTTTCTTTTTTGTCTTGCCATAATTTCATATTTTCTTCAATTTGAGGAATAATTTGTTCCCAGTCAGATTGCTTTTGTTTTAGTTGTTCTAGGATTTTTGTTGGATTTTGTATTTGAAAGTATTTTAAGTTGTTTTCTTTGATGTATGCTAAGAATCCTTTGTTTACTAGTCTGTCGATTGCATCGTATACATTTCTTCTGTGGCTTCCGATTCTTCTTGCAATTTCTCCTGCTGGCGTTGGTCCTCTGACTACTAATAATTCGTATATTTTCGTTTCTAGTGTAGTTAGGTTTAAGTCTTCTAGTAGTTGTGTCAGTAAGTTTTGATTCATTTTTTTGTTTTTTCTATTTTTTTCTTTGTTTTTCTGATTCTTTTTTTTATTCTTTTCTGTCTCGCTGTGCGGAGTTCTCACATTGTGCCACTAGCACTAAAATTAAGACACCATTCGATATAGCTACACTATTAATCGAGTGTCTTAATTTCAGCACTATTGACAAAATCTGAAAACGAAGTTTCAAAATTAAGCGAAAAGTGGCTGTCACGTGTGTGTCTGCTTTTTCGTTTTAATTCTTTACTTTTTATTTTGTTATAGTCTATTTAGTTTTTTGAAGTTTATATATTTAAGTGTGTGTGGTTGTAGTTGGTGCCACGCTTGTTTATGTGTGCTTGTTTACTACTTATTGTATGTACGTTAGAGAAAGATATAAACTGGAAGAAGAATATAAAAGAAAAATATATGATGCGCTTCCTTGGCAACCTAGTAATACTTGTTCGTATAAAGAATTTGAAATTAAAAAAAAAGAACTTAATGATGAATTAGAGAAAAAAATAAATGAATGTTATAAGAAGATGAATCTTACGTCTATTAAACGTCAAACTGAGAAAAATAATTTAATTAAACTATTAAAATCTTGTCAAGATATTAGTGAAATTTTTAATAATGCTTCCGCAAGTAATCAAAAAAAAATTACATTTAGATATGATGTGACTCAAGATGATTATTTATTATGTGAAAAAACACCTGAATCTGAATTTCTAACAAGATTAGAATTTGAAACTGAATTAAGTACTCAAACAATTGCCAATAAGATTAAGGAAAATTCTGATTACGAATGCTATGTGCGTGGTGATACATACATATTCGGCAAGGATAAAAAAAATGAAATCCACATTAGGGACTGGGGGAGAGTGAAATTTTCTAGTCAATCAAATCAGAAATTTGATTGTAATATATTATACTCAATTTTAGACCTTTATGAAAATGAATCAAAAATTAAAAATTAGTTTATTTTATAAACTATTTTTGATTTATTAATTTTATGACACAATTAAAACCAAAAACAACACAATCTGAATCTTCTGAAATTAAAAAACCTAATGTTTATGTGTACAAATTACTTAATGGTAAAAAACTTACTAAAAGCGAATTTATACGTTATTTTGAGAATAAGGTATATAAAACTATTAAAAAGTTTAAATTGTTTGAATTAGACGATAAAATCGTGGTTGCTGTGAGTGGTGGGAAGGATTCTATTACTGTTCTTTATTTAGTTAGACAATATCTTGCTCGTAAGAATTTACATAAAAATATTACTGCTCTTGTGATTGATGAGGGGATTGCAGATTATCGTGAACATACTATTAAATTTTTAGAAAAATTTTGTAAAGAACTTGATGTTAATTTACATATTCATTCTTATAAGAAAAAATTTGGACAAACTCTTGATACATCTGTTGAAGTTTTAAATAAGAAAGGTATGAATGTGTCGCCGTGTAATATTTGTGGTACTTTTAGACGTAATGCTCTTAATGTTGGTGCAAGAGAGTTAGGCGCTACAAAGGTTGTAACAGGACACAATCTAGATGATGAAACTCAAAATGTTTTATTAAATATTTTTAAAAATAATTATAAAATTCTTGCAAGACTTGGACCTAATAATGGAGTTATTAAAAATTCAATGTTTATTCCTCGTGTTAAACCACTTTATTTGTGTACTGAGAAAGAAGTTCGTTTATATACAATTTTAATGGGGTTTGATGTTGGTTATGATGAGTGTCCGTATTCTAAAGGAAGTTTTCGTGACGAACTTGCAGATATTATTAATGTATTAGAAGATAATCATAAAGGTGTTAAGAATTCAATTATTAATTTCTTTTTAGAGATTAAACCTATGCTTGCGGAGAAATTTTTAAATGTAGAAGGTGGTAGTGATGTGAAGTTTTGTACTCAGTGTGGTGAGCCTTCTCAACGTGTTGTGTGTAATACTTGTGAGATGCAGGCGCTTGTATGTGATTTAGGCGATGATGAAGATGAATCTGAAACTATTGAGAAATAATCTATTTATCACTTAGGAGTAGATTTATAAATATTATTTCATTAATAATATTATAATGGAAAATAAGACCATATTTGAAGTTAATTTTACAAATCCTATATCTAAAAAAGATGTAAATATTAATTTTACTAGGGAAGATGTATGTGATATGACTGCTCAAAATTTTTTTGCAAATGCAGTTTTATCACTTTTAGAAACTAAAGTCTTCGGTTTAGATTTTCCACTTATAGAATATACTACACAACTAACTTATCAGGAATCTTTAGATTCAAGAGTTTTTGGAACAACTTTAGCTCTTGCTGGATTTAGTAAAGTTTATGCAAAAGGACAAGATTTTAGTCGTGAAAAATTTAATATTGATTTGAAAACGAGTTCTGAAGGATTGGTTACTCTACATGATAGTTTATACTGTGGAGTATATTCTACCATATTTTCTGCGGTGTTATATAGTCTAACAACAGATATGAATTTTGTTAATGAAATTGTACCAAGTTCTGCTTTAATAGGTGTTGTAGCACTTCCTCTTGGAAGAGTTATTTCATATAATATGGATTCTTTTAGAGACTTTTTAGGATTTAAAGAAAATCCTAAATTATTTAAACCAATAAAAAGATTAAATAAAACTAAAAAACTTGGATTAGCTGGATTACTTCTAACTGGGTATTTAACATCTACATATTATACTTTGGATAAATTAGATAATTTGGAATTTAATTTTCCTTTGGAAAAACAAGTTACTCAACTGTATGAAAAAATTATTACTAAATAAAATGGTGTTAAAGTTAGATAAGATATTAATTACTGCACCAGCTGGTAGTCAGGGAGGCGATGTATTTTATTCTATGTAATATATTATTGATAATACAGAATTAACTAAATCTAAATTTAATAATAGATTATAAATTTTAATTGAAGAGTTTCCACTAGAATTTGAAATTTTTGATTCAGGACATATTAATAGTTTATCAAAAGGTATGGCTAAAAAATTATATTCTAAAAAAGGAATGATAGATAAAAGTAAATCTGGTTATGAACGAGTTCCTAGTGATTTATCAGAGATTAAAACTAAATTATGGCATTGTGCTGAGGAAATTAGATCTAAAAGTGATTTAAAATATAGAACAATTTGTAGAAGATTAACTGTTATTTCTAAAGAACATCCTAAATCTGTGATATTATCTAAAGTAGGGTATGATTTAGCAGTTAAAGGTGAGTTTGTTGAAGAATTATTAAAACCTAAAAATTATGGTATTGCAGGTAGTAAAAAAAGAAAAAATGATTATCCTGAAATTCCGGATAATTATGGTGAATTAGATTTTAATTTAAAATATTGTGCTAAACATTTAAGAAAAGTTTCTGGAGTATCTCCAAGTAATATTAGTAATAGATTGGTTAAAGCGTATAATAAGTCTCCTGATAAATTTGTGAAATCTAAAAATGGTGAAATTATTGCAGTTAGTGCAGAATTGGTTGAAAAATTATCTAGAAAAAAATATGAACATTCTAAAAAAATGAGATTAACTTCAAATCAAAAACCAATCAGATTAGAAGATATTGTATTTATTGGTTCTAATGAGGTTGAACATTATCAATTCGAATATATTAAAACTCACACTAAATTAAATAATTCTCAATTTCAACAAAAGCTTAAAATGTATCAAAATGACTCTCCAACTGAATTTGATTATTCAAAAAATGGAGAAATATATAGTGTTTCAAAAACTGTGGCTAAAAAATTATTTTCATTATAATGCTATTTTTTGTATATTTTTAATAGATAATTAAAAAAAATCTGACATTAGAATTAATGATAAAAATATGCATATAATAATATGATTTAAATATCAAAAAAAAATTATTTAAATTTATTAATTTCAGATTCACTTAAACGTGTGAATTTCTCTTCAGTATCTAAAGTTACAACTTCTAGTCTTGATAAGTCAAAATTGTTATCTTGTACTTTTTTAAATGCGTTTAATCCTAATTTGATTGCATCTTTAGTTGAAATATTTTCTTTATAATTTTCTTCTAAGTATTCATCCATTTTAGCTGAACCTGTACCAACTGATTTTGCTAAGTAGTTTAAGTACATTCCTGATGGTGTTGTTTGGTATAATTTAACTTTATTATCTTCAACAGCTCCAATTAGTAAACTTACTCCAAATGGTCGTACGCCTCCTGATTGCGAGTAGTGTTGTTTAATGTTTGCTAAATCTTTTACTAAAGATAAAACATCCATTTCTGTTTGGTATTTAATTCTGTGTTCTTGCGCAATTACTTGTGATTGTTCGATTAATCGTCTTCCATCACTCATTACACCAGCACCACTAATAATCATATGATTATCAACAGATACTACTTTTTTAATTGAATTCTTTACTAATAATTTAGATTTTAATCTTCTATCAGCAATATATACTAATCCATTCTTTGTTGTGATTGCTAAAACTGGCGCTCCAAGTGTTACCGCTTTTTCTGCGTATTCGATTTGTAGATTAACTCCTGCCGGAGAAAACATACCGACCGACCGATCGTAACCCATTTCTTGGTGTTGTCTTGTGTTTTCCATAATACTACCTCTCTTATTTAGTTTAAAAACATTTGTTTGTATTGTATGATTATTTGTTCAATTTAAATGAAATGAAATGTTTGTTTTATTTTATTTTATTATTATTTAAATATGTTTCAATTGGTTCTGATTTATTATTTGTATAAGTTAATGTAGTTATACATGCCCCTCTGTAATGTTCTCCACACACATAAGAATTACTATCTCCTTTTTGTTCAATTAATCCCATTTCAATTAAATTTTTTAAAGTTTTAGAAGTTTGTTCTGTATTTAATATTTCAAATTCAGAGTTTCCATTATTTAATCCAATTAAGATCTTAAATTCCATTAATCCTATTTGTTTATTCTCTATTTTATTTTTAGTTTTAATTTCATAACTTAGTTCACATCCAATTAATTTTGGATTATGTTCTAGTATTTGAGTTAAATTTAGATGTTTAATTTTATGAACTGGCTTTTGTTGTATAGGATTATTTTGTCTTGATTCTCTTTTTATATAATTATATACAATTTTTATATTTATAAATGAGTGGTATCTTAAAATATACTTGGCGTAAATTGAACATAATTTAAAAACATAAATAGGTTTTTAAACTCAATTATGTTTTTAAAACTATAGGTGATTTATCGCACATTATGGAAATTATTATATTTATTGTTTTAGTATTATTGGTTATTGTTCTAAGTGGTCTTATTTCAGGTTCTGAGGCTGCATTGTTATCTACTTCTTATCCAGAGATAAGAGATTATATTACTAATTCTAGTAATAAATCAGAAAAGAAAAGTGGAGAACTTTTATTATATATTAAAGAGAATATACAAAGATATCTTACAACTATTGTAATTTTAAATAATATTGTAAATATTATTGGGTCAATGTTTATTGGTCTACTTGCGGCTCAAATTTTTAATAGTTCATTAATTGTAGGAGTTGTGTCTGGTTTGTTGACATTTTTAATTATTTTATTTTCAGAAATTATTCCAAAAGTTGTTGGAGAAAAACATTCTTTAAAGATATCATTAATTATTGCATCACCATTAAAAGTTATTACTAAAATTATGCATATAGTTGTTGTTCTTTTAAATAAACTTACTAATTTGTTTGTTGATACTTCAAAGGTTGAAAATTTGGTATCTGAGGGAGTTATTAAAGAAATGGCTCTTATGGGTAAAGAAGAAGGTTCAATTAATAAGTATGAGAGTGAATTAATTAAAAATGTTTTTAGTATGGATGATACTGAAATTTATGATGTTATGGTTCCAAAGAATAAGGTTAATACTGTAACTAAAAAATCAAATTTTGCAGAAATTATTAAATTAACTTCAGAGACTGGACATACTAGATTTCCTGTAATTTCTGATGATGGAGAGTTTGAAGTTTTAGGTTTAATTAATGTTAAAGATTTGTTTAAGTTTAATGGTCGAGAGTTAAGTTTTAATGTTGATAAGATACTTCGTAAGATTGAATTTGCACCAGAAACTATGAAGTTATCAACTCTTGAGAAGAGATTACGTAGAAAGAGAACTCATATGGCTGCTGTGTTTAATGAACATGGTGAAATGTCGGGAGTTGTAACTCTTGAAGATATTTTTGAAGAACTTGTTGGAGAGATTGAAGATGAGTTTGATTTTGAAGTTAAGACTGTAAAGAAGATTAAAAGTGGAGTTTTTATTGCTGAGGGGAGTTGCGAGATTACAGAATTAAATGAAGTGTCAGGACTTAAATTGGATACTGAGGCTGATTATTCAACTGTTAATGGTATGATTGTTGCAAAGCTTGGAATTATCCCAACTATGTCACATAAAGCGATTAAGTTTGAAGGTTGCGAGATTACGATTTTAAGAAGTAATAGAAAACAAGTTTTATCTGTTCAGGTTAAAAAATTATCTCAAAAAGAGATTGATAAAGAAGCTGAGAAGGAAGAAGAATAAATATGTTTGATTTTACTTCTGGTTTGAATAATAAGAAAATAGGAAAAATAGAATATGAGTTTAATTGTACTATTTTAACTCATACAGATGATGATATCCCAAATAAGTTTAATGGGGGATTTATTCATTATTTATACTTTCAAGAAGATAACATTTTAGGTGATATGACTTTAGGTAGAAAAGATAGAGACATAAACGGAGTATTTCTTAAATCAGGTGGTTTGAATATTGTTTCTTTTTTTACATCAGTTAATAGTGATAATGGAAGTACTTCAGAATCTATGTTTATTTTTGAAAAAGATAGTCATGTTGATTCTTATACTAATTGTGGTTTGTATCTTGGTTATATGTGTCCAGTTGATGAGAATTTTTCTGGAAAATCATATGCTGTGTCTAAAATGAAAAGTTACATTGAGACTAGAAAGAAAAAAGGATTAGTAGTTCATGGTTTAGAAATGATTTTAAGTTTAAATAATTAATATAAAAAATAAATTGATTATTTAAAATAATAAAAATGCTAATGATGCAAACGCTCCTAGATAGTATGAAAATTCTATGTTTGAGAAAAATAGTATTAAGATTCCAAATAAAAATATTCTTCCAAAGTATAATGAGAATTCTTTAAAGACTAAAAATTCTAAATGACTTTTGTGTTCTCTTGATTTCTTGTACAAATGCGTTTCGTATGGGAGATTAATTAGTATGTTTACAAATCCAGATATTAGTGATAAATGTATTATATACTCGCTTTTTAGAAAGTATCCAATTAATATTAATAGTACAAATGTTAGTAATGCTCCAATTTTTAATATTTTTGTGTAGCCGTGTCTGTTTGCAAGTTTACCTAAATAAATTGTAAATATTGCGCTGATTAACGAGATTGCACTTATAAAAATTCCTAACGAGATTATATTACTTGAATATAAATATAGTGTGATTGGAAGTATTAGTGAGAATACAAGTCCTGTGATTCCGTATGCCATTAGTAATAAGAATTCTTTTAGTTCTAGTTTTATTTCTTTAAATACTTTTAAGTTGAATTTTGGATGAGATATTTTTTGTTTTATTAAAAATATTGGAAATACTGATATGAATAAAAATATTGATACAAGTGTTAGTAGAAATGAAAATCCAAAGTATGATGCAATTATTGCTCCAATTGTTGGACTTGCGATTGCGAAAATTCTTGGGTATGACATAAATTTTGCTGTTTTTTCAGTTTGTTTTTTATTTCCCATATATTTTGCAAATAGTGAGGATATTGATAATGTGTACAGTGCTCCTGATGCCCCCATTATAATTGGGATTATTAAATAATAGTTTCTTATAAGTGTTGATGTTTCTAATGAGAATAGTAACATTAGTCCAATTATTAGAAATGGTGTTCTTATAAGTATTATTTCTTTTAGTCCTAGTTTGTGTATTATTTTTCCATATAGTGGCGCAAGTAGTCCAAATAAAGTCCATTCCACTAATAAGTATAAAAATACTTGAGATAGTGTAAAATCAATTGTTAATAGATAAATTGGTACAAATACTGATATTAGTGATATTGCGAATGATTGTATTACAATGTGAGAATATAATAATCCTAGTTTATCTTTTAGATGGAAAAGTTTTGAAAAATGCGTATGTGTTTGGTTGTCGTGATTGTGCATATTACTTATGTTGAAAAGTATTTGTTTAAATAATTTTATATTTACTCTTGTTTATTTTTATGAAATATTATAAAGTTTTAATTTTAAATATAATTTATGAATTCAAAAATTAATAAATCTAATCAAATAAGTGCTGACAAGTTGAGAAAATCTATTACTAAGTTATCTATTTATGTTGGTGCTTTTATGATTGTAATTACTTTATTTATTAAAAATACAAAGTTTGAAGATTATGGTTGGGAGATTATGTCTGTGCTTATATTTGTGTGGTTAATTCCATTTTTAAAAATGAGTAAAAAAATCTCTGAACTAGAAAAAAAATAGTAATAGTATAATTGAGGATGTTATTATTATAGTTACTTATAATTAAAACTTACTTTTTTAAAGACTGTATGTTTAAATAAAAGTATGACTAATTTATGGCATGATGTAAAGAGAAAAAAAGTTGAAGAATTCAATGTGATTATTGAATGTCCAAAAGGGAGTAGAATTAAGTATGAAGTTGATAAAGAAACTGGATTAATTATGTTTGATAGAGTTTTATATTCTCCAATGCATTATGCTACAGATTATGGATTTGTTCCTCAAACTTTATGGGAAGATGGAGATGCTTTAGATGTGATGGTTTTAGGACACGACCCGGTTGTTCCTGGTTGTTTAATTAGATGTCGTCCTCTTGCTTATTTAGAAATGATTGATGGTGGAGATTCTGATATTAAAGTATTAGCTGTGCCTGTTACAGATCCTAGATTTGAATACATTAAAACTATTAATGATGTTGATCCTCACTTATTAAAGGAAATTAAACATTTTTTCAAAGTATATAAAGATTTACAAGAAAAGAAAGTTGAAGTTGGTGAATGGATTGGTTATGATGAAACTATCAAAGCTACTCAAAAATCATTTGATTTATATGATAAAGAGTTCCCAGGTAAAGCTGAATAATTTTTTTATTATTTACTTTAGTTTTTATTTCTAGATTATAGTTTAATATTTATTTCTAGATTATTATTTTTTGTTTTAATAGTTATACTATTTTGTATGTTATTTTATGGTATTATTTTTTAAAGTTTAAATATTTTATTTCTAAATTGTCAAATTCTTTACTTTTTCGTATATATTCATTAGCTAAATCTCTAGTTTTATTATTCATTGAATTTAGTTTAAACTTATATTTTTGATGTAAATTTTCTTTTGATAAATATGTGTGAGATATGTATAATGTTGGTAATAACACTACTTGGATGCTAAATACTAATTTTGTAATATCTGGATATTTATAAATTAATAATAAAAATATTATTCCTTGTAATGAAGATAACCATAATACAAATAAATCTAAATTTGTTTCAAAAATAATATCTTTCATTATCTATATCTTAAATCTGCAATTAAAGAATGTATTTCATTTGCAACTTTTAAAAAATTTTCTCTTTCTTTTCTTCCTTTTTCTCGGATTTCGGTTTCTGTCATAATATTATATGGATAAATATGTATATAATTGTGTGGTTTCAAAGTTGGAATTAATTTGACTTTTAGTTTTAAAATTCAATATTATACCTTTGTTATTATTTTATTTATTTTTACTCCGACAGTTATACTATTTTCAAGGTATTATAATTTCATCATATGACTTTACTATTTGGTCTGCTTGTTGTAGTTTTGAACTTGGATATGTTGTTGTGATTGCAATACAGTACATTCCTGCTGCCTTTGCTGCTGCAATTCCGTGTGGCGCATCTTCAATTACTATACAATTTTCTGGACGTATCTCTAATTGTTTTGCTGAATATATAAATATTGCTGGATCTGGTTTTGATTTGCCTTGTACATCTTCAACACTATACACTTTATTTTTAAATAATTTATATAAACCTAATTTATCATCTACATCTTTTAATAATTTCTTGTTCATTGCTGTTGAAATGCATGTATCATATCTTGTAATCATTTCTTTATGGAAGTCTTCAAATCCATCTATGAAGTTAATTTGTGTTTTAAATAAATCTAAAACAATTTCTAATCTTTCATCTGCTAGTATTTGATTATCTCCAACTAAATTTTCATAACCTTTTAATTGTTTCATAACTCGAACTCCATCAATTAGAGATTGTCCAGTTAATAATGGTTTTACTGCTTCTCTGTCATATTTTATTCCTCTTTTTTTTAAGAATGCTATTTGACTTTTATCCCAAATTCCTTCTGAGTCAATTACTATTCCTTCACAGTCATATAATATTGCTTCAATTATAATTTATACATGTTTTTTATGTTTAAAAATGTTTCTAATAGTTATACTATTTTTATTTTTATTATAACTATTTTATTTACAAATTCTAACAAATATATTTAAATAAGTTTTTTACAATTATACTATGAAAGATTGGGAAATTGCACTTAATAAATTTATGAAGAAATGGGAGAATAATAAAGATGTTACAGGCGCGCTTGTTTGTGGTAGTTTTGTAACTGGGAATCCTACTAAACATTCAGATATTGATTTACATATTGTGTTAAGTGATAAATGTGATTATCGAATTCGTGGAAATGAATATATTGATGGGATTTTGATTGAATATTTTATTAATCCTCCTAAACAATACTTAAAGTATCTTGAGTCTGATTATTCTAATAATAGAAAAATTGATTCTCATATGTTTTCAACTGGTAAAATTCTTTTTGATAAAAATGGTGATGTTAAAAAGTTAGTTACTTTGTCTAAAAAGTATTTGAAAAAATCGTTTAAGAAAACTACTGGAGTTATGGTTGAGATTAATAAGTATCATTTGTGGGATAATTGTGATAATTTAGAAGAGGTGTACATGCGTAATAAGTCTGATATTTATTTTTGTTATTATAATTATCTAAATGAGTTGTTTAATGTTTATTCTAAGTTTTTAGGGTTTGAGAGTATTTCTTTTAATAAGATTAGAAGATTTCTTGTTGAAAAAAAAGATATTAAAAAGTATAATGTGTCAGAGTTTTCTGATAAAAAATTTGTTAAAAAGTTTATTAAGTTATTAGATTTAAAAGAACCACAAGTTATGTTAAAGGAGTTCAAAGCTTTGAATGAGTATGTGTTAAAGCAGATGGGTAGTCTGAGTGTTGATGGTTGGAAGATTAGAACTCCTGTAGAAAAATGATAATTAATAATTTTCATATTATTTACATTAATTTAGAGTTATTACATTAATTTTATTTATTTATAATTAATAATATTTAAATACTAAATAAATACTTTAAGAGTATGATAAAACAAAATACTAAAACTATTGTTCTTGTAATTTTTGATGGTTTTGGGATTCGAGAAGATTCAAAGTATAACAGTGTCCTTAATGCTAATATGAAAAATTATTTTAAGTTATGGAATAATTACCCTCATACACAAATTAATGCATCAGAGAAGTTTGTAGGTTTGCCTAAAGGACAAATAGGAAGTTCTGAGGTTGGACATTTGACAATGGGTGCTGGACGGCTTGTTAAACAACCGATTGTTCGAATTAATGAAGATATTAAATCTGGACATTTCTTATCTAATGTTAAATTGAATTCTGGATTTTCTAAAGTTGTAAAGTCTTCTGGAAATATTCATGTGATGGGTTTACTTGGGCCTGGTGGAGTTCATTCTCACCGTGACCACTTGTATGCTTTATTAAAGTTTTATGATAAAAAGATATCTGATTCTAATTCTAAAAGAAATTCTAAATTTACTGGGAAAGTGTTTATTCATAATTTTTTAGATGGACGTGATTTAGCCCCTGATTCTGCAAAGTTATATATTAAACATTTAAATTTGCAACTTAAAAAATTAGTTAACAAGTCTTTGTTTGTAAATTCAACTATGTGTGGAAGATACTTTGCAATGGATAGAGATAAGAGATGGACACGTACAAATGTTGCACTTAACATGCTTGTCTCCGGTAAAGGTGTGAACTCATCTTCTTTTGTTAAATCAATTGATGAAAGTTATTCTAGTTCTGTGTATGATGAGTTTATAACACCTGTGATTAATGAACTTGAAGTTGTTTGTAGTAAAGATTTATGTTTATTTTATAATTTTCGTTCAGATAGACCACGACAGTTAGTTAAGAAACTTCTTGATAAGTATCCAGATTTAAATATGCAAACTTTGACTCATTATTCTGATGAGTTTAAGTGTGATGTTATTTATCCAACAATTTATCCTAAAAACCCGCTTGGTGTTGTGTTAGCTAAGAAAGGCTTGTCGCAGTTGCGTATTTCTGAGTCTGAGAAATTTCCACATGTAACTTATTTTTTTAATGGTTTAAATTTTGATAAATCTTTAAATGAAGTTCAAGTTAAAATACCTTCTCCAAAAGTTGCCACATATGATTTACAACCTGAGATGAATGCTAAAGTTTTGTCTGATAAAGTATGTTCTAATGTTGAATCTAAAAAGTATGATTTTATTTTAGTTAATTTTGCTAATTCAGATATGGTTGGACATACAGGACATTACAAAGCGACAATTAAAGCTTTAAAGGTATTAGATAAATGTTTAGGAGATATTAAGAAATCTGTTGATTCTGTAGATAATTGTACTTTGTTATTTACATCTGATCATGGGAATTGCGAAATTATGAGAGATGAGAATGGAAAGCCTTTTACAAAACATACAACTAATCTTGTGCCGTTCATTCTTTGTGATAAGAGTTACGAGTTACGTCAAGATTTTAAGAAAATTTCTTTATCAAATGTTGCTCCAACAATACTTGAATTGTTTGAGATTAAGAAAGGTGCTGTTATGACGTCTGATAGTTTGATTAAAAAGAAAAAATAGTTGTTTGGAAATAAATAATATATTATTTACTTTTTATCATCAAGTTGGATTGCATCATATGGAACTGAAAAATTTCTAGTTTCATAATTATCTAAGTTAACTCCAATTAAAAGTCTATCTTGAGTATAACACATATTCATTTCACCTATTTTTCTCATATTACTACTATTTTTACTTATTTTTACTCCTAAAATATGAATCTCATTAGGTTTTCTACTACTATTAACTAAAGGATTAAACTCAGTATTTATAATTCTTATACTTTTACTTAGTTCAGATTCATTTGCATGATTTAATACTAAACCAGTTAATATTGAACACAAAGTATCATGTACATCTTTTCTTTTAAAATCCTCACCACCACTATTCAAAGAAGCTATAAGTCCAGTAGTTGCATCAATTTCATTTACATCAATAAATACCATTTTAAATATATTAATTAATAATCATTTATAAATGTTGTTAATTTGAGTAGTTACACCTGAAAATTAGGAAAAATAAGGTATTATGTCAAATATAAACGTTTAAAGAACGCTTAATAGGATTAACATAATTGTTAAGAATACAAATTTTACAAATTCAGTTTTAAGTTCTAATTTTTGATTTGTATTTTCTATAAATAATATCAGTATTGGAAATATTGTTATAAACATAAAACTTGATTCTAGGTATGTATATGAATACATAAAAGTTATACTATATAATAAAACATTATGAATTTGTTTTAGTGAATCTATTTTTTTAACTATACTTATTAGTTTGATTAATAGTAATATAATTGTTATAAATATAATAAAACCGTAACTTGATAAAAAGTATAATAATGAACCGTAACTTAATAATAATAATGCATCTAATGTATATGTGATTGGTTTTTGTATTTCTTTTAGTTCATCAATTACAACTTCTTCTTTTGCTAATAAATATCCTAAGAATGTTACAAAGTATGAAATATAAAAAATTAAAATATAATTAATCATTTTTTAATTATTTGATTTCTCAAGTTCTGATTCAATTACTGCGGAGAAAGTTTCAAAGTCTACAATTCCCGATATTACTTGTTTGTTTACAAAGTATGTTGGCGTTCCTGCAACTCCATATGGTAATGCTAATTCTATTTCCTTATCGATTTGAGTATTATATTTTTGAGATGTTAAACATTCTTTAAATTGTGATTTACTTAAGTCTAATGTTTGCGCGAATTCAATTAATACTTCCTCTGTATTGTTTACTCCAACCCAACTTTCTCTATCTGAATATAATATGTCTGAGTATGCTTTGAATTGTTCTTGCTCGTTTGCGCAAAGTGCTGCATTGTGAGCTTTTCTTGCTGAAGAGTGGATTCTATCAATTGGGAAGTTATAAAATACATACTTTACAAGTCCAGTGTCTATGTATTTCTCGAATACTTTTGGAATTGTAGCTTCTGTAAATTCAGGGTTTTGTATTTTGTATCCCTCAAATAAGATTGGACTTCCTTTCATAATAGCGCAGACTGGACATTCAAAGTCACTAAATTCAACTAATGTTACTTTTGCATCTGGATTTCCAATTACAACTGCTGAGTCTAAAAGGATTACGTCTTCAATTAAAATTTTTGATTCTAAAACCATTGGATTTAATAAATAAAAGTCAGTGTTTGCAATGTTTACAGGAATTAATACATTTTCTAATTTTTCCCAATCATCTCTTAAGTCAATTGATTTTGAGAATAAGAATACTGGAGCAATTTTTATTCCTAAGTTAGATGTTACAATTTGTCCTTCATGAGATGAGTATTCAATTTTTGTAACTACTAAATCTTTAATTAAATTAGCTTTAATTTGATCTGCAAAGTAATCTACATTACAATTCTCACATGTTGAATCTTCTACAATTAATAGTTCATATGTTGGAGTTGATGTGTTGTCATTGTTGTTTGTGTTTGTAATTGTATTTGTTGGATTATTTAAATCATTTACTTTTTTGTTTAAGTCATCTTCAAATGTGTTATCAGATAAAGAACCATTAAAGAATCTTAGTCCAATTACTACTGCTAAAAATAATACTACTATTACTAATATGATTGATGAAATTTTCCATAAGTTTACATCTGAAACTCTTGTTTTTTTTTTATTAATTTTTATTTCTTTTTTAGTTTCAGTTTTTTTTACTAATTTTTTGTCAACTTTCTTTGTTGCTTTACTTGTTACTTTTGTTACAGTTTTTTTTGATTTAACTGCTATTTTTTTTTGAACTTTTACATCAGTTTTTTTTGTTGTTTTAACTGATTTATCTACTGTTTTTTTTACAGAAGATTTCTTTTTAGTTTCTACCATAACAATAAGTACAAATTAACATTTATAAATATCCTCTGTCACATTGTGTTGTCTATACTATTTGTATGTATTTGTTTATAGTTTATATTACAAAAACTTATATTAAATTTAAGTATAATTATATTATGGAATTAAATTCTATTTTATTTTTTTTAGCATTTATGATAGTTATAATATTAGTATTATGTGTTTGTACGTTTCCTTTTGCATTGATGATTAATAAACAATTTGTCAAGTGTCGTAAGACTAAAGTTTTATTGTATGTGTTTGGGTTTAATGTGATTTATAATATTTTATTTATTTTCTCACATCTTGTAGCAGTTGAAGTTACGCGAATTTTATCTTATTATTTAGGTATTATTGCAATGATGTTTACTGTGTCTGTTGCTTATTGGTTTATAGAGATTATATTGTGGATGTTTAAAAAACGTGAACTTCTTGATTTAAAATATGTTAAACATAGTTTTGTGTTTGTGTTTGTGTTTTTAGTTATTCTTAGTATTTATAACTTTGAAAAGCCTTTGGCAGTTGAGAAATTTGAAATTGAATCAGATAAGCTTGATAAAAGTTATAGATTTGTACATATTTCAGATATTCAATATGGAACTGTTTCAAAAGAATATATGAATGATGTTTTAGATTTAGCTATTAGTCAGAACCCAGACTTTATTGTAATTACTGGTGATTTGATTGATTTTGAAAAGTATGAACAAACTGATTTTGATAAGTTTAAAACATTGCCTGTTCCTGTTTATTTTGAACGTGGGAATCATGAGTTTTATCATTTTCCAGATAAAATATTTAAGTATTTGTCTGATATAGAAACTGTTACTGTTTTAGATAATAAGAAGATAAATTTTGAAGGGATTGAGATTGTAGGAATTGATTTTGATAATAGTAATAGATATTTTAAAGAATATTTGTCTGAGTTTGAATTGGATGAAAATAAGTATTCAATGTTACTGTATCATAGTCCTTTGGATGTGGAGTTTGCAGCAGGTTATGGTTTTGATTTATTATTATATGGACATACGCACGGTGGACAAATCTTTCCAGCAACTTTAATTGTTGATATGATATATGATTATCCTGGTGGGTTTTATGAAATCTTTGATACTAAAGTTTATGTGACGGATGGTGCTGGACTTTGGGGTCCTAAAATGAGGCTTGGTTCTCAGAATGAGATTGCTGTGTTTGATTTGATTAAAGTTGAATGATTGTATATAAATAACTTATGATAATGTTCCTTAATATTTCTTCTTAAAATGTTATTATGTCTACATTTCCCACTATAATTTTTAGGTGGAAATAATAAATAATTATTTTTTAATTTCATTAATTTAAATAATCCATAATCAAAGTATCCTTTGTCAGCAACAATTACAACATTTTTAAACTTAAATCGTTTAAAAAGTTTCCAAGTAACATAAATATCATGTCTTTGTTTCATCAAAAATGAAAAATCATAAATTTTCATTTTTCCATTCATATCAGCTATAATGTCCAATTTATGATAATTAGATTTTGGTTTTCTACCAAATTCTTTTAATCGTTTTTCATAATATCTAGATTTAAAATGAGTATCAATGCCAGTTCCATCAATTCCCAATAGTTCAGGTTTTTCACCTGAATTTGTTTTATCTAAAACTTCTTTTAAAAAATCTAAATCAAATGATTTAACCCAATCATTTGATTTAGATTTTTTAATTTCATATTTTAGTTCTAACCAATTTGACCATTTAGTTTCTTTAAATTCTCTACAAAATGCAATTAATGATTTATGAGAATGAAAGTAAAGAATTACAACACTCAATCTTTGATCGGTTGTAAATTGTTTATTACCCATTTTATTAGGATATTTTGGAAGATTTAAACTTAAAATAATTTTATTTAATTCTTGACGAAATGAATTTTTATGAGGAACTAATTGTTTTTGAACTAATTTGCGAATCATAAAATAAATAATCCTTACTCATTAATAAAATTACTTCGGACAGAGCCATATATTACAAAGATTTATATATATTAAATTTAAAAAATAATTATGTTTTTTGAAAATAAAAAATCATCATTTGAAAAAATGTTACAATTTTTATTAAATGAAAATGATATTCAAACTAAATTATATAGTGAATTTCAAGAAAGTGATCAAAAGGAAAAAGTTAAAGAATTAATATTAAAATCTATCTCTAGACAAATAAGATAT
>JABSQY010000109.1 GCA_013215525.1 Nanoarchaeales archaeon
TAGTGAAAAAAATATTTATTGATAGTGAAATAGAAGTGTCAGGTAATATAAATTCTAATGAGATATAAATTATACTTAATAATAATACTAAAACAATATTATTTCTGATAATTCCTAAGCAATCATCTCTTAACATAAATTTATTTAAGAAGTCCATCTTATTCTAAATTCTCCAAAATTATGTTTTCTACTTCAAAATATTTTTGAATATCACTGTGATCATGATAAAAATCGTATAGTATTGAATTTTGAAGATTATTATTTAATAATTCTAAATCTTGTATTGGTACTACTCCATCACCCCCATAATTAGGTAATATTCCATAATTATCTGTCCCTCCGAAAAATATATATGATTTACCAATATTTTGATTTGCTGAAAATGAAGTCATTTCATCAATAGCTAAATCATTATAAAATGTTTGTAAGTTTAAAGAAATTTTATTATCTGTTGAACCAACATAAGGTATATGTGCTATTTTTTCAACAAAATCCTCTTGAAAAATATTTACTAAATTTTTTTCATTTAAAATTCTAATAGCCCTATCACCAGTTTTTTCATCTGTGAATAAAAAATTCTTTCTCTGATTATCAGAACTATATTCAAGAGTATTCAAAGTAGTAGGACACGCAATTCCAAAGAACTTGTCCACTGGATTAGCAATCAAATCAGTCAAAATCCATTCACCATTCTCAAACACATAACCAACATTAGTTTCACCTTGATAATGTTTACTTAAAGAAGTTAAAGCACTTCTACAACCATTAGAATGTCCAACATAATTTAATTTATCCTTACCAGAATAATATTGAACTCCAGTAAGTAAAGAGGGTATAAAATAATTTTCTAAATCTTGATAAGTATAAGAAGTATTATCTTCACTATCTGGACCTCCAGTAATCTCAATTAACCAAAATTGATTAGAAAAATTAGTATTATTATTTATTACTTCCATTTTTTAATTTAATATATAAAATTTGAAATAAAAAAACAATCATGTGAAAAATAAAAAAATAAAAAAATGATATTAAAAATAATTCTAAAGTAAAAGTTCCAAGATATACAAATAATGAGAAAAATAAAGAAATAATTATAGAATTTATTAAATTTATTTGAAATAATTTTAATTTATCTTTAAAATTATTAAAAATAAATAAACTATAAAAAAATAAAAATAAAAATAAAAATAAAAATAAAACATATATCTCTTCAAAAATTCCAGCTCCAAAACTTTGAACTTCCGGTATAAAAAACTCAAATAAATTTGATATAAATAAAATATAAGTTACAAATAATATTAAAATGTATGGAATTTGTAACAAATATATATTTTTACTAATCAGACCTAATATTTTATTCATTTTACTCTAAAACTCCTTCAATAATTGATTTTGTGAAATCATCATATATAATATTACTATGATGTTTGTTTCTATAATATAAAACTGAATTAATTAAATTTGAATCTAAATCTTCCAAGTCTGAAACTGGTACAACTCCATCATGTAATCCATTTGAAGAAGGATTAATAAACGGAAATTCTGGATACATCTCATCTGTACCTGCAAATAGAAAAAAAATATTTGCTAAATTTTCATCAACTGTGAATTGTGAATTTAAATCTAGATATAAATCATTATAAAAATCTTGCAAATTTAATGAAATTTTTGAAACTTCACTACCTGCACCAGGAATTTTAGTAACTAGTTCCACAAATTGTTCTTGATAAATGTTTGAATAATTTTCTAAAGTATTTATTGCAACATTTCCTCTGAAATTTCCATTTTCAAATTTTCTGAGCTTATCAGATGAAGATGTTTCATCATTCAAAGTAGTAGGACACGCAATTCCAAAGAACTTGTCCACAGGATTAGCAACCAAATCAACTAATTTCCATTCACCATTTTCAAACACATAACCAGCACCATTCTTACCAGCATAATGTTTACTCAATGAAGTTAAAGCACTTCTACAACCATTAGAATGTCCAACATAATTCAATTTATCACTTCCTGAATAATACTGAACTCCAGCAAGTAAACTAAGTACAAAATAATCTTCTAAATCAGAATAAGTATAAGGAGTCTTATTTTCACTATCTAGACCTCCAGTAATTTCAATTAACCAAAATTGATTTGAAAAATTAGAATTATTTATTGTTTCCATTTTTTTGAATCATAGTTCCAAATAAAGGAAATAGTAAGAATAAGGAAATAGTTGTTAAATTAAATACTACTCCCTCATCATAAAAAAAGAAAATTTCTAAAAAGATAATATAAAGAAAAGATAATATATTAAATTTTAAATTTGAAATAAAGTTTTTTGATTTCTCAAAATTTATAATTAAAAAAGTATAGATAAACAAATAAATAAAAATAAAAATAAAAAATAACTCATAAAACCCACCTATTGAACTACTATTTAAAAAACCAACAAACAAATTTAAAACAACTAATAATACTAATACTAAAAAACCAAGTATATTATTTCGAATTATTCTCACAAATTCATTTGATTCATTTATTTTTTTAATAAAATATTTATTTATCATTTTAAATTTAACCCAATTATTTTTTCCACATCATTATTAGTTTGAATATCAGTATGATCATCATAAAATGAATATAATTCACTATTTTGAAAAATATTAAATAATAATTCCATATCTTGGTATGGTACAACTCCATCACCACCAAAATTTTCAAACCATAGATAATTATCAGTACCTCCAAAAAATACAAATTTATTAGCAACATTTTTATTTCCATTAAATAAACTAATTTCATCCAAATAAAGGTTTTTATAAAATTCTTGTAAATTTAAAGAGATTTTATTTTTCTCAAATTCAGGTTTAAGAATAGCTGATAAATCAACTTCAACTAAAAAATCTTTTTGAATCACATTTGTGATATTTTTATTCCTAAAATAATTTATTGCTTCTGTCCCTTTTGGTATTCCCTCACTACTTAATTTTCTCAATTTTTCACCACTCCAAGTTTCCTCATTCAAAGTAGTAGGACACGCAATTCCAAAGAACTTGTCCACAGGATTAGCAACCAAATCAGTCAAAATCCACTCACCATTCTCAAACACATAACCAATATTATTCTCGCCTTGATAATGTTTACTTAAACTTGTCAAAGCACTTCTACAACCATTACTATGCCCAACATAATTAACTTGCTCCTTACCTGAAAAATATTGAACTGCTCCAATACTAGCAGGAAAATGAGCATAAGCAATATCCTCAAAAGTATAATTTGGACAATCATCTACTTCTTTCCCAACACAATCAGTCTCAGGACCACCATTCATTTCAATTAACCAAAATTGACTTGAAAAATTAGTATTATTATTTATTATTTCCATTTTTATGATTTAAAAAATAATTAAGAGATGAAAATAAAATAATTAATATTAAAAATATGAATAATCCACTTATAAAATTAGTATAAAATCTTGATTTAAATAAATCATCAAAAAAATTTGAACCTACAATTAAAAAAAATAAAGGTAAAATCAAATTATTCAGCATATTAAATTTTAAAATTTGTAAAAAATCCGATAGTTTAATTTTAGATATAAAGTAAATATTATATGCTACAAATAAAAATAATAAAAGTAACATTGAACTATCAAACCCACCAACTTGACCTCCTAAACTTTTAAAATTAAATAATATTAATAAAAGTGGGAATAAAAATAAATAATATAATAAACTAATTAGGTTATTTTTAACTAGATTATTTTTAATCAATTTAAACCTCCAATAATTAAATTTTTCATATTATTATTATTCAAAATATCTCCATGATTTTCATCAAACTCATACATTTGAGAATTTTGAAAATTATTATTTAATAAATTAATATCTTGTAAAGGTACTGTCCCATCTCCGCCATAATGGTTTAAAAAATAATACCAAGGATATTTTCCAGTTCCTGCAAAAAAATTAAATTCATTAGCAGCATTTTGATTTCCTGAAAATGATGAACTTTCATCAATAGATAAATCATTATAAAACTCTTGTAAATTTAAAGAGATTTTATAATTTGTTAAAAAAAATTCAACATTAGCCAGTTTATTTAATTCAGAAGCAAATTGGTATCTAAATATATTAGTATTATTTCTAAGATTATTTATAGCAGTTACACTTTCATACTCACCTAAGTCATCTTTTTCTCTTTGTACCTCACTCGTTCCACTTAAATCATTCAAAGTAGTAGGACAAGCAATCCCAAAGAATTTGTCCACAGGATTAGCAACCAAATCCATCAAAACCCACTCACCATATTCCAAAACATAACCAACATTATCAACACCACGATAATGTTTACTTAAAGAAGTTAAAGCACTTCTACATCCATTAGAATGTCCAACATAATTTAATTTATCCTTACCAGAATAATATTGAACTCCAGCAAGTAAAGAGGGTATAAAATAATTTTCTAAATCTTGATAAGTATAAGAAGTATTATCTTCACTATCTGGACCTCCAGTAATCTCAATCAGCCATACATCTTGTCCATTTTGAACAAGTTCTCTTCCAAATTCATCAAAAGCATCAATGTTTGAATAAATTCCTCCTGCCATAACAACTGGTGACTTATTTAAATTAAAAGCATCATTAAACCCTTCAGAGTAGTCAATATTTAAATTTTTAGTTCTTAATTGTGTATGTTTTCCATAAGAAGTCAAATTTAATGTTTTAACAGTTTTAAATTTAGTTTCAATATTATTATCATATAAAACATCATACACAGCATTAGCTAAAACTTCATTATTATTATATAAATTCTCTCCTAATCTATCATAGTTAATAAAATCCATAACAGATAACCCTAGTTTATCATAATTATCAATAATATCCGTATGGTCTCTACTAGAATAAACCCAATCATTTTTTTTATTTATTAATCTTTTAATTCCTGCAATATCTCCTTGTATTCCATTACCAATAATAAAAATATCTGTAGGATTAGGAGAGTTCTTATTTTCAAATTGTATTGAAGACGTATAATCATTTCCAAAATTCTTTATAGTATATTTTAATTTATTAATCTCAATATTAGTAATTTCTCTGTTCACTGCATTACTACCAACATAAATATTAAAGTTACTATAATATTTATCTTCTGGATCAGTTGTAATTCTAAAATTATTTTCAAAATATTGTTTAACAACATCATCTAATACTGAAAAATCATCTGCAAACTCAACATCTAAATAAATTTTAGTCTGTTTATAACTAATTGAATAATAACATAATTATTATTGTAATCATTTTCAATTATGTCTTTATCTTCATTTATTAAAATATGAATACGAAGAGATGA
>JABSQY010000110.1 GCA_013215525.1 Nanoarchaeales archaeon
TTGATTCTGTTACGTGCGAGTTTGCTGTGTGGTATTATGAACTATATGAAAAAATTGGCCGTGAGACTTTAGATTAATCGAAGATTAATCTTTATTATTTATTAATTCAACGAATGTTGAATTTTCTATTGATTAGATAAACTTATAATGAGTAAATTATACTCTGATTTATGTTTAGTTTATATTATTTTGAGTGTATGTTTTATTTATATTGTCTAAAGAAAGAAAATCTACTTTTTTTAAAAGTAGTATTATCGTTAGAGTATAATATAGTTGGTGTTTGTGATGTGTCGTGTCCTCTTGTAAATGGACCTTGTATTAAAATTCCACTATTTTTGGTTATTAGTGTTGTGTTAGTTGTCATATTTAATCCAGTTGCTAGCATTAAGTTATCTATTTCATCATTTGAAACTTCTAGGTTATCTTTATTAATTTGATTAAATTTTATTTAAAAGTGAGTTCTTTTAAATTCTTCACTCACGTTATCTATTAATTCCATATTTTGGAATACATTAAGTTCTAGATAATTACTTAGATTTTCTATTTTTTTATTTATATTATTTAAATAGTTTAATGATGAACCATATTCATTTTTACCTTTAAATTCATTACGTAGATGATTATATAAGTTGAAATGTTCATTTTTGCTTTTTTCAAAATCTGTGTGTGTTTGTTTTGTTATGAATAATTTTTTGTTTTGAGAAAGTCTTAGTATCATTTTTAATCTTTCATCAGCAAGTTTAAGAAAATCTGTGTGTGTAAATTTTGTATAACTTATGTTATCTGTTATTTGGTTTTTTACTTTTTGAATAGTGTTAATGTACGAAGTTATAATTCTTGAACTTATTACATAATTTGTTTGGTCTTCATCTGTAAGTCCTAAGTCTTCTATTATTATTAAATTCAGTCCACCATTTAGTTCTGAGAAAGGTTGGTTGTGTTGGGCGGATGCTGAGATTATTTTTTCTTCTAAGGTTATTTTTCTTCCTTTATTAAATCTAATTTATATTTCATAAAATTTGTAAAATTTCCATTTTTAAAATTATTTAATGGTCCTTTTGGATATAATATGACTGGATTTTTTAGATTCCCATCATCCATTTCCGCTATACCTTGTTGTAGGTACATTTTATGTGAAATCATTAATTCTGTGTTTGATTTGTGATATGGAAAATATGTGTTCATTGCAATTGCTAACATATATGTTTTTAAGTCTTCATTTGAAAATGTATTTTTATCAATGTTTTCTTTACTTGGATTTTTCTCTCCTTGTTTGTAGCCTTTTTCGTATAATTTCGCTGGATTTTTAGTTTTATATTTTGGTGAAAGTTTCTCATATGCTCGAGTTTCTTTAAATTGGTTTGCCATATTTTCTAATAGTTCATCTGATTCAAATATACTATTTTCTAAATTTTTATATAAATATTTTATTTGAGTATCTACTTCTGTTAATTTATTAAACCATTCAGTTCCATTATATTTATTTGATAAATTATTATATACTTCATTATATTGTTCATTAGTTTCTAAAACTTGCGCGTATGTACCTTTTGTTATGAATAATTTTTCACCTTTTGATAATTGAGAGATTGTATTTATTCTTTCACTTGCAAGATTAAGTAATTCTAATTGTTTATTTTCAGAAATCTCTGAATTTTCCATTTTAGTATAAAAGTTCTCTAAAATAAATATATGGGAGGTTAAAACTCCTTTATCCATCACATAACTTACTGAATATCTTTTTTTACCTAAATCTTCAATTCTTTTACTTTTAATATTACCGTGTGGAATGTATTGGTGTTTTTCAGTGGTTATATTATCAATTGTTTCTTCTAATCTCATATTAAATTAAGTATATATAACTTTAAATATGTTTCTATTTCGTCACTACTACTTAGTGCACGTAGTTATTTGTTGATGATTAAAATGGAACATTACAAAATGTTTTAAAAGAATAACAACACTATATATTAATATGTCTAAATTAATTCATAAAGGAAATATAATATTACCAAATGTTCAAGTTATGAGAAGTATTTGGAGAATTTCTGTAGGTTTGATGTTTGCTGGGAAAGATGCTATTGAACGTGGCGCTTGCCTTGTTATGCCCACTAAACAGGATGTTAGATATGGAAGTTCTGTTACAATGTTTTTTTGTTTTTATCCTTATCATATTTTATTTGTTAATTCTAAAATGGAAGTTGTTGATAGGATTGTTTTAAGGCCGTGGAGGGGAACTTATACACCAAAAGCGCAGGCTCGCTATGTGTTTGAGAGTACTGCTGGTAAATTTAATGATATCAAGATTGGTGATAGTGTTGAATTGATTGAATAATATTATACTCTAATTTTTATGTTCTTTATAATTAGATAAATTCATTTTTAATTCTCTTTGATTTCTTTGCGGTTTTAATAAAGTTAAAGATTTAAATTGTGAACTATCTACTACTGGTCTTTTCTGATACATTGTAGCTGTAATGTTTGTTATTAATATTGTTTCTTTAAATTTATTATTAAATTGATTTTCAACTTCTGCTACTAAATATAAATCTAATTTTGATTTTTTCAGTTCTTTTCTTAAATATTTATTAATTGCAGGATTTGGATTATATCGAATAGAATTAATAAAATGATTATCACGTAAATCATTTACAAAATTCATATAATTATATCTTGAATTTTGTATTTCATCACCCAATTCTAAATGTGAATCTTGTAAGTTATTTGCTAAAATTTCTAATCTTTCTTCCCATTTTGGATAAATTTTTACATTATGTTTTAATTTTTCTAAACTAGTTTTAAATTGTTTTTTGAAATCTAAAACGTCTTGTGACATTTTTGGTGTTGTTGTTAATTGTCCAGTTTGTGATAATTTAGTTAATGCTTCTTGTTCTTTTTGTAAATTTATCATACAAGAAATAATTACATCTAAATTACATTTATTTTTTTCAAGATATCCATTTATTGTAATAACTAAGTCTATCGGCCTTAATATAATGTCTGAATCTACTACATATTGAATATTATTTGATAAATTTAAATTATTTAATAAAATAGTTGATTTTTTTGTTTCTTTAAAACATATAGAGTCAGTTTTAAACCTTGGCATACATAACTTTAAAATTCAAGGTTTATAAATCTACTCGACAGTAGTTAAATTATCTGATTTTAATAATATTTTATACTAGTTTTGAAAAAATAAAATTTACTCTTCTTCTTTTTCAGTTTCATCTAATTTTGATGAATTTATATCATAACTAATCATTAAATTATGTTTTGGTGAAATTATATCAAATCTGTCTGCTGTTCCTGAAAATGTAAAACTACGCATCTCACGTTTTTTTCGAGAAAAATCTTAACGTCAAGAAATTAAAATAAATTTCTAAGCCTTTGTCAAATTGAAAATTTATCAAATCGTCACGTCGAAAGTCATCTTGAGACTTTCTCAGTTTTGGCTAATTTTTCTAAAAAACGAGACAAAAAACGAAATTTTAGTTTCTATATTATAATAGTTTAAGATTTGAAAAATTAAGAAAAATAAATGTTTTATTCTTTATTTTCTGTTGTATTACTTATTGAATTAATATCATAACTAATTACTAAGTTATGTTTTGGTGAACTTATATCAAATTTGTCTGCTGTTCCTGAAAATGTGAAACTTCCATCGTATGCAAATGTTGTATTATAATTTTTAATTTTAATTGAAGAATTTTCAAATTCATAATTAAATGTTTTATCTAATTTTGCAGTTCCAGTTAATTCAGTAAAATGTGCAGATTTTAGTAATAATCTTGTGTTTGTTTTACCTGAAGAAATTAATGTGAATGCTTTGTCTTGGGTGTTGATTTTAAGTTTCCCATATTCAAGCGTCTGTGTTGTTCCATTAAACACAATTGAATTATTTATTTGAACTATTGTTCCTGAAAAATTTTTAAGAGAAATTGTTCCAGCTTCTCCTGTTGATTCTAATGTGCTACTTATAATTGAAAATTGTGTTGATTCAATTTCTAAATCTCCACTGTAATTTTCATTAAATGTGTCAAAGTTTCCAGATAATGTTAAAACTCCAACTTCATTTCTATCAAATCCAAAATCAAAGTCTAAGTCTAGATTAAAGTATAAAAAAATACCTAATATAATTATTAAAATTGCGAAGATGTGTAACTTAAACCATCTAATTTTATCCATTAATCTTTGAAACCATGTTTCAGGTTGGTCTTGCTGTGGACCGTTGTTATTTGCTAGTAAATCGTCAGATAAAATTTCATATCCCATATATTATATTTTATGACAAGATATATTTATAAACTTTGTTTAGAACTTTAAGTTATAGATAAAATATGAGGCTGTACTTATGAAACCAAATACAAACCAAAACAATGATTATTATATTGAGATAGATGACCCTTACGATGAAATAGAAATAATTTTACCTTCAGAATCAAATAAATCAAGTAATTCTAGAAATATTAGAAAAAAAAAAGCATATAAAAGTAGAAATGCTAAATATTCTAAATCCTCAGGATTTAGTTTAAAGTGGCCATTTATTATATTATTTGTTGGATTAATTTATTTATTTTATGAACCAATGCTTTCATACATTATGAGTATGTTGAAATCGAATCCTACTATTTATTCATATTATCTATATTTTGAAAGCGAGATTGCTAATAATTCTATTGTTGGGATGTTATATACTGCAATTTTTGGAAGTTTATTCTTTTTAGCAATTCCTTCGGAAGCTTTATTTGTATATTTTTTAGATTTAAAAAATTATCCAGGTGTTTTGATTTTACTTCTTATGGTTGCTGGAAATGTTATTGGTTTAATTATTAATTACTTGTTTGGACGTTTACTGGGGGAAAGATTTGTTGCTAAAATTTTTTCTAAAAACTTCGAGAAATATCAAGAGAAAATTAATTCTAGTGGTGGTTGGATTTTGTTGTTAGGAAACATTTTCCCAGGTCCAATTGAATTAATAACTGTGTTCTATGGAAGTTTTAAGTTTCCATTAGGACAATATATATATTTAGTTTTTATGGGTAGATTAATCAAATATATTATTCTATTTGTATTATTTACATTTTATTGGGATTCTATTACTTTATTTTATGATGATATTTTAGGTGAATTTTCAAATATTAAAGATATTTATTCCTCTTTAATTTAATTAGTTTAAATTTTCAATTTTTATTTATATAAAAGTTAAATATTAATCTTTAAGATTATGGTTTTGAATTGTAACTATAGTTTATAATATAATAATACGATATTTTAGCATGAAAAAACTTTTTGGAATTTTTTGTATTATTACTTTAATGT
>JABSQY010000111.1 GCA_013215525.1 Nanoarchaeales archaeon
ATTTTAAATTAACTTTAATATATTTTTCTTTAATTACTTTAAATAAAACTTCAAATTGATTTTCTATATAACTCCATTTTAAAATATTTTCATAATTTTTATTTTTTTGTGATAAATTCATAAAATTAAATATGTCAACAGATGGGATGATTTTTTCAATGTAGGTATAGTTTATAACTCTAAAATCTATAACTTTATCTTTATTAATATTATATTCTAAATAAATTTTTTCTTCAATATCTTCACTAAATTTCCCGAGTAATAACTCATTTTCAATCTCAAAGCTTATTTTATCTTCATCAATAACTTCATAATAAGTTTTAATATTATCTACAACATCAGACTTATCACCTAATATTATGTATTTAAAATATTCATTTAATTCTAAAATATTACTAGAATTAATTTCCAACTCAAATTCAATAACTGGGTCCTTTGCTAAAATTTTAAAGTCACCACGAATTTCATCAACATTAAAACTTACAAGTTTAGGGATTACAACTGTTATTTTTATTTTTTTACCAATATATTTTTTATCAATAAATTTTTCAAAATCAATTTGTAGTAATGTAATTTTTTTATTAATGTCTCCTTTAATTTCAATAATTTTAAACTTAGTTAATATATTTAACATAGTATTATCATAATTTTTCTCCAATTTTAAAATATTATTTTTATTAAATTCATCAATGTCAATATTGTTTAATAACTCTTTTAATTGAGCATAGTCAAACTCAGGTGTTAAACTAGGTTCATAGAAATAATTTCTATTAGTGATAGAATAACTATTTAACATCTTATCTTTTGAAATATTTAACTCTAACAGTGAATAAATATATTCGAGTTCTAAGTCTGATAATTTATTATCATTGGAGTTCTCAATATCATTTTTATCTCTTTCAATTCCATTATTACTTCCACTAGTTCCTGATCCTGAATTTCCATTGTTTGGAGTAGATACAAATTTAGGAAAATAAATTAGAGTATTAAAATTTAAAACACTTTCATAAACATCATTAATCGAACTTCCTACATATCCTCTGGAAAAAAATACTTCAAAGCTTAAATTTATAGTCTTGTCATAAATATTTGAGAATGTAATTGATTTTAAAACTAAACTATTAATATCTAAACTAATTCCATTATCTAAAACTTGTTTAGAAAATAAAAGAGTTTCATTATCAAAAAATTTAATTACGATTTTATATTTAATTGGAACTTCTCCAGTATTTTTAAGAATAAAATTAATTTTAGAATTTACAACTAAATTAATATTTTCTATCTCTAAATTAATTTGTTTAGTATTTATTTCTATTAGATCTAATTTTTTAAACTTTTGAAACTTTCCACTACTATGAATTGAGTTAGGATTTGTTCTAAATTCTTTACCTTTAAACATAATTTTTTTTGAATGATTAAAAATTAATTCTTTAATAGAGTTAAATGTATAATTAGAGATTGAAAATCCAGAATTAATATTATACAAATTAAGTTTATTAACAAAACTTGTAGTAATAATTTCTGGAACAAAAATAATTGGAAAATCGCTCTCAAACATTCCTCTCTCAACAATTTCACTACCAACAAACTGTACACGTGTAACATCAACTCCTGATTGATTTAATCTATCAATTATGAAAAAATTATTTTCAAATTTATCATTATTTAAAAAAACATTATTAGTAAAATTTTCAAACTTATTAATAAGTTCAAAACTAAATTCATCAAAATAAAATAGTTCTATATTTTTAGTTAAATTAAATTTATTTAACTTTGATAGAATTAATTTGGAATTATTTAAATCTAAAAAAATAGGAAAAATATTTTCTTTTCGTAACATTGGAATAATTAAGATAGAATTAAAAGAAGATTCAACATCTAAAAAAAAAAACTTAGAAAAATTTCCAAGTTCTGCTAAAAATAAAGAATTATTAATATAACTTGATTTAGTATTTATACTTAAATTTAGTTTATTTCCATAATTAAAATTCCCATAATTAATCTCTCCTTCAATCAAAATAATATTAGTTTTACTTTCATCAATTAAATATAAAATATCTGTATTATCATTATTATAATTAAAAAATGATGAACTTAAATTCTTAACATTTGCATAAATATTTCCAGTGTACACATCTCTGAAATCTTGCGAATTTATTATAACTTGTGATGTTGAAAATAAATTATTAAAACAAAAAATAAAAATAATTAAATAATTAAAATATTTTAATAAACAAATAATTCTTTTTTTTATATAACTTTTTTTATAATTAAAAAGTTCCATTTTATCCAACTAAAATACCTCTCAAATTATATCCTGAATTTAATAAAGCGTATGTTTGAGGAACAATCATTTCATAATCATAGACGCCATACGCGCCAACAGAACTTTTATTAATTGCTACAACAAAAAGGAAATCTTCATTTTCATTTAAATCAAATCCTAAATTATTACTATCAGAATAATCCCACAAAATTCCAATTTCAAATGAGTTAGATAAATTATAAACTGGAACATTTAAAATTATATTACCTCCAATTATGAAATCTCGAACATTTGCTGAACTAAATCTATTTTCAACATTATCTAATAAAGTATCAATTCCTAATCGAGTATCAACACGACCAAACGCATTACCCTGATTACTATTATCTTTTTTTCTACCAATAGCTTGTAAAGTTGAAAAATTAATGTCCATATTTTCATTTTGAAAAATCACATAATTATAATTACTTTGTTGATCTCCAAAATCAAAAATCACATCATAATTAATTCCAAGTTGTATATTCTGTGACACATTACCATAATATGTTTGCCAAGGATTTCCTGTATTATTAATTACAATAAACTCTATTGGTTCTTCTAAAACTGATTTATAACCTTCAAAATCCAAACAACTATACACTAAAGTATGTGCGCCAATACTTAAACTTGTTAAATTATATAAAAAATAATTTCCACTTTGAACCATTGGTGTAAAATTATTTGAATCTAACGATAACTCGCAATAATTTCCGCCTAAAACAAAAGTTTCATTTAAACTAATATTCACATCAATATCAAATCCATATGCGATGTATGATTTAGGTTGATTTGAAATAATATCTAAACTTCTAATTTGAAATACACTACTTGAAATTAAATATTTATCTTTTAAATCATCATACAATACGCCACCAAATCCATCTTTTAAATATGCAGTTAAAGTGTAGAATTGTGAATTTTTAAATATAGATTGATTAATGTTAAAAGGATTAATTAAATCATTAATATTAATTTTTGAATGTGCTAAAACATTAATAATTTCATCAAATAAATTAATAATAATCTCTCCTAGATAATTTTTAATCTCAATAACTAAACTTCCTGACACTATACTATTCCCATAATTTTCAAAAAATGATGGAAAACTAATTTTTCTATTAACTGCTCCAAAAGTAATACTATCTCCAGAATCTATATTAACTCCTAGTATTTGAATTTTTCTATTAGTTGAAATTCTCCACGCAGTTAATATTTCTTCATTATCATCAACATTTACATAACATATCTTTGGAAAACTTAAATCTTGATTAATATTACATCTATAATCTCCAATATAATCTGAGCCATTAAAAAAACGAACACTAGTATCTGGTAAATAATTATAATTACTAATTGAACCTGAATCATCATAACTTGTAACATTATAACTAATCTCTATTGATGTAATACCTGAAAAATCATCTCCAAAACTATTGGAATAAATAATTGGTACTGTGTCTGCATCTTCTGGCGTATCAAAAGTAATATTTACTGTATCTATAACATAACCTTCTTCTCTTCCTCTATCATTTGTACTTAATTTAAATCTTAATCTCACATTATTTTTATCATCTATTTCTTTAGCACCAAAACTTACATGTTTTCCTTCATTGTCAAGAGAAATAGTTCCAGGATTATATTCTATTAAAATTTCTTCAGAACCATTAAAAACTGTAACAAGAAAAGCATCATTTTTTTTAACAAATTCTTCAACATAATAATTAATTTTCACATTAAATCTATTAGTTAAATCAATAATTGGACTTTCTAAATAATATTCAGCATTATTTGGATATTTATCATTTAATCCAGTAGCAAAAGCGCAACCCTCGTCAGCTTGGTCTAAATCCTCATCACTTGGAACTCCTAATTCCCAATTATCTAAAGATAAATTTTCATTAACATCATCATGAGTCCACCCTTGAGCATCACAATTACCAACTTCTCCAAAATCAAATAATATATAATTATCAGGTCCAGAAACAGTATAAAAACTAGAATTAAAATCTTCAATTAAAAAAAATTCACTAATTGTTAAGTTTTCACCAAATTTATATTCTGTATTATTAGTCCCAATACTTAAATACGCTCGTAAACCTTCTACATCAAATTTATCTAAAAACGTATGAACTTCATTACTAGAATTATCGTATGCATAAATTAAGAATGAATATTCTCCAATTTGACTTGCTTGACTAAATATATATTTAAATAAATCACTTCCATTGTAACTTAAATTATAATTATAAATACTTAAATCTGGAAAAGTAATAATAAGTTCAACATTTGAAATATTAATATCATCTACTACACTAGCAATAAACTCAATTTGTTCTCCTTTTTTAATTGTATATTTAGATAGATTATAAAAATTAATAATTGGTGGACTTATATCCTCTGAACTATTTCTAACAATAACTTTTTGATTAGATTCATTAAATTCATTATTTACAATAATATAATTACTAATATTACTAACAATTTTACAAGAATAATTATGTTCTCCTAATCCAAAACTTTCAAAATTTAAATTACTCCATCCAGAAGAATTAGATAAATTCGTTCCAATTAGATTATTAGAACTATTATAAAAATTAACTAAATAACCTGAATTAAAAGTATTTAATCCTTCATTAAAAACTCTACACTTAAAATTTGAACTAACTCAATCAAGTCCAACATTTGGAGATATAATAGATTCA
>JABSQY010000112.1 GCA_013215525.1 Nanoarchaeales archaeon
TAAAGAATAAATCTGCAATTGAGGCAGTTGTATTACTTAGAAAGTATACTAGGATTGATTCGTATATTTTATTTAAACAAATTAGTGAAAAATCAAATAATAATAAAAAAATCATATTAGAATTTTTAGATTTTTTAAATTCTTTAGGATTTGGATTTGTTGAATTAAAAAAATTAGGAAATAAAAATATTATTTTTACTATTAATCAAATATTTATGTCTAATATGTATAAAAATTTATTTGGGAAATTTCCAGAGGTTTTAGTCGAAGAATATTTATCTGGATTTCTTGAAAATTTTTTATCTTCTTTGTATGGGATACAAATTATTGTAAATTTAGAGATTTCAAATAATTCTTTAATTTTTAATTGTGTTGTTAGTGATAAACCATATACGTTTAAAACTAATAATGTTTATGATTCACAAAATTATAAAACTCCTACTGAATCTTGGATTCATCAATTAATTTTACAAAAAAAAATAATCTCTTGTGAGGGTAAATTAGGATTTAATGGAAATTATGTGGTTGTAATTCCAGTTTTTTTTATGCTTGAAAAAGTTATGGCATCTTATGAACTTGATTTGAATATTTTAAAAAATATTTCTAGTATGTATACTTATAATTTTATTAAATTAATTTCTAATTATGAAAATTTTAATTGTAAAACTGCGTATGATATGTTACTTGCTAATTGGAGTTTGGTTGGAGTTGGGACTGTTGAGTTAGATTCAGTAGATTTATTATCTTTTGAATTTAAAAATAATATTTATTCTTATTTTAAACAATTTTATCCGAAAAATTTATTTGTTTATCTTGAAGAAGTTTTATTTTCTTCTTTTAAGGGAGTTTATGATTTTTCAAATGATAAAACTACAGAACTTACTTTTAATGATGATTTAACTAGATTTAAGTTGAAAGTGGTTGCTGATTCACGTGAATTGTCTGATATTGAAAATGAAATTATTAGTTTTTTATCTGTTAAAAATTTTATTGTTAAACTTTGAGATAATTATTGTAAAATTATAATTTTTATTAAATACTAATTGAGAATATTTTTATACATAACTATTTAAACATCATATAATACTAGTCTATTATATATGGTAAACATGCTTTCAAATTTTAAATTTTCTAAAGGATTAATTTTTAATTCTGAATTACAAATATTTATTATTCCTGTGACTTCATTTTTGATTTCTCATAATTTACTTGTTAATTCTTTTACAAAAGAAGAACTTGTGGACTTTTATGACACTCAATCTTTAGACGATACTTATTTTTTATATCAATATTTTTCAAGATTTACTAAAAATAAAAAGGTTTTAATTGAAAATGTTTTAAATTATTTATCTTCTATGGGTAGTGGGAATATTAAATTAATTAAACTTACAAATAATAAAATTATTTTTACTGAATCTAATTTAAAATTATCTAAATTATATTTTGATATGTTTGGTGAAAACCCTAAAATTCCAATTGGATATTTTGTTGCTGCACTTTTAAAAAATTATCTATCTTTTGTATATGGGCGAGAAATTAAAATAAAACTTTTAAAGTTATCTAAATTTTATCAACTTGAGTGTGCTGTTTTAGGGGAAGAATTTAATTTTAACTCGGATAAGATTTATGATTTGGAAAGTTCAAATTCTAAACCTACTCCTTGGATTAAAGAATTAATTATTAAAAAGAAAATCATTTCAGAAGAGAATATTTTAGGTATTAATGGTATACATTCTATTGGAACACCTTTATTTTCGTATTTTAAAATACTTGAAAAAGTTTTTGAGAAAAATTTTGATTCTTTAGTTTCTCTTACTAGCATATTTGGAGATAAATTTATAAACATTTTAGATATAAAAGGAGTAAAAACCCCTAAAGAAAAATTTAATTATATTTGTTTATCTTGGGGACTTGTTGGATATGGAAAGTTAGAAATAATTGATTTAGAAAAAGGTTGTTTTAAAGTTCATTCAAATATTTATTCAAAATATTATAAATACTTTACAAAAGATTTTATTAAGAAATATAATATTTTTTCATTTTCATCTTTAAAGGGAAGTTATGATTTTTCTTTTAATATTAATACAGTTTCCAATTTAGATTTGAATGAAAGTATAATTTGTTTTGATAAACTTAGTGATGATAGGGTAGTTTCAGAAAAAGTTAAGGAAATTCAAAAATTAGTTTTAATTAAAGATTTGATTAAATAATTTTTTTACAATACCCCATCTATTTCAAATGCTAAATCTATGCAAATTTGCGTAATTCCTTCATAATCGTAGTCAGTAATCATAATTTCTACAAATTTTCCATTGCTGTGCATTAAAATGTCTGGTGTTTGTCCAATTTTTTCAGATACTTGTCCAATTTTTTCAATTAATTTAAATGCTTCTGATGGAGTTTTAAATTCAATTTCTTTTACTAATTGTCCAACATCGTTATCTTCTAATGTCCATTCGTTTAACATTAACATACTTTCATCAATTTGGTCTTGTGGTAATAATTTAGTCATAATATATAATAATTGTATTAATTATATAAGTATAACTATTTTTAATTTTATTTTTAGTCTGTATCAATTTTGACAAAACTTTATATATAATATATTTAAGTTTTAATTTATGAATAAAAAAGTTACTGAGTTATTTGCAAAAACTGGAGATTATGTTAAGGATTTAAATTCTAATATTTCTTCAATTTTAAAAAAACCTAAAAAAACTGTTTTGAAAAAAAGGGAATTTGATGTTGATACTTTTGAAAAAGTTATTGATAAGTATCATCAAAGACGAAGTTGTCGTAATTTTTTTCCAAAGGAAGTTGATTTTAAAATTGTTTATGAAATTATTGATGCTAGTTTAAGAGTTCCTTGCGCTGGAGGAATTCAAAATATTTATGTGATTGCAATTGAAGATCATCATCATATTCATGATTTAGCAAGAATTCATGGTGAACAGGGTTGGGCAGGAAAAGCTCCTTTAATGCTTGCGATTGTCCGAGATAATTCTGAGTTTGAAAAAATGTATCCACATGATTTTGAAAATTTATCTTTACAAAATTCAGCTTATGTTTCTAGTTCAATTGTTAATTTATTAGCTTTAACAGATTTGGGGTGTTGCGTCATTCGAGCAGGTGATAATGAAAAAACGTGTAAAATACTTGGAGTTGATTCTTCTATGAGTGTTGATTGTTTGATCCCGATTGGATATAGTGATGATTTACCTGGTATATTTTCCAGATTTCCAACTAGTAGTAGATTTTACTTTGAAAAGTTTGGTAATGGTGATCGTGGTGGTGGTGGGCATCATTAATTTCACTTAAATTTTCATTTTTCTCATCTGATTTTAGGTACTTTTATTCTTCTTTTTTCATATTTTTCTAATTTATTGTATTTTTTTTATCTTTTTTTATCCATTTTTTGTTTTATTTTAATCATAAACTACGTATATTTTTTTTTTAAATCAAATATGGCACTTTTTCACATAATAAGTATTAATTTTAAACTATTAGGTTAGTTTTTTCAGTTGTTTTAGTATTATTTTCAATTTTGATGTATAAATTTTCAAATTATACAACATATTTATAAAGGAAAAATGAATAAAATTTGTATGGGGAAGATTTTGAAGATTCAAAATAAAGGGGACGAAAAGGTTGAAGTTACGTTAGAAATGTCCCAAAAAGAAGTTGTTTGGCTTAGAGGAAATTTAGATAAGATGCACTTATTTTCCGAAGGTAACTTGGAATTAACATCGAGGTTAGTTCAAAGAGGTAAGAGAGAATCTACTAAATATTTTTTATTACCTAAAGAGTTTAGAGCGGGAGTTATGATGTCAAATTCAGTTCCTTGTACTAGAATTGAAACAAAGACAAAATTTCTTTATGTTTTTGCTGCGAGTAAGTATTAAAATGTCAGTTAAAAAAGTAGTTAGGGTAAAAACTAACATTCATGGTTTTGATAAATTAATTGAAGGTGGATTCCCTAAAGGGAGTAATTTACTAGTTATTGGAACTCCTGGTTCTGGGAAAACAATTTTTTCAATGCAATATATTGTTAATGGTGCAATAAATGGAGAGTTTGGAATTTATTTTACTTTTGAAGAGAAAAAAGAATCTTTATTTTTACAGGCAAGTCAGTTTGGTTGGGATTTGGAGAAATTAGAAGGAGATGGGAAATTAAAAATTATTTCAATTGGAACTGATGATATTGGAGAAAATACAATTGGAGATATTGTGGAGATTATTCATTCTTTGAAAGCAAAACGTGTAGTTATTGATTCTGTTACAACTTTATCTTATTTGTTTGGAGATATTTTTACTGGTAGAAAAATGGATCCTACAAGATTTATGTATTCATTTATCACAGGTTTTAATAAAATTTCAAGTTTAACAACTTTATTTATTTCACAAAAATCTTCAAATAGTGCAAAGGTTTCAGAATATATTTGTGATGGAATTTTAAATTTTGATTCAGAGAGTTTAGGTGGAAGTTATTCAAGAAATTTATCTATTAAAAAAATGAGAAGTACTAAAAATGATGATGACTTGCATCCATTTGAAATTTCAGATGGAGAAGGAATTAAAATTCATAATTTTATGTAATTATTTTTATGGGAAAAATAATTAATATTTTAAATAAATCAGATGATGTTGTTCATTTAACTATTGAATTTGATAGAGATTATTTTAAAAATTTAAGAGGTAGTTTAAATAATATTCATTTATTTTGTGATGGTATTATGATTTATAATTCTAAAGTTGTATCTGTTGGAAAAAATAATTCTACTAAATATTTTTTAATTCCTAAAGAAATAAATTCTGAAATTTTTGCAAGAGAAGATATTAAATATTCTGTAATTGAGATGACAAATAAATTTTATTTTTTATTTTCGGTTGATAAATTTTAATTTATTTTCTAAATAAATATTCAAATTTAAGAACTA
>JABSQY010000113.1 GCA_013215525.1 Nanoarchaeales archaeon
GTATCCAGAAGTTAAATTAATGGATGTTGTAAGAGGTTCACAATTAAGTATAGAATTAGAAGAAAATTTAAACGATACATGGTATCAAAGATTAGTTGATAGTGTAGGTGATAAAAAATGATAAGTTTAATTAGTATGTTATATATTTATTTACTTGGTTTTTTTATAATTTTAATGTCTTATCAAATATATAAAATTTCAAAACATACTATATTATTTAAATTAAAAAATTATATTCCATTTATTTTAGTTTTATCATTATTATTACTTGAAATTTATGCAACTATAAATAAAATTGATTTTATAGTATTTTGGTTATTAAAAGATATTAGTATTTTAATAATATTATGTTGGATTGGAGAAAAAATATTTAAAAGAGGTGCCATAAAATGAAAAGATTATTATTTATAATATTTATTTTTTTATTTTCAATAATAAATATTTCAGCTTTAACATTAACTGTTGATGTTCCAGATAAATATAGTAAAATCACTGCGGGAGAAAGATTTTTTTTTACGCTTGCAGTAAAATATCCTGAAAATCCAGCAAGAATAGATTTGCGATTAAATTATGAAGTTAGAAATAGTGTTGGAGAATTAGTAGCGCAAGCAAAAGTTCTAAAAGCAATCCAAACGCAGGCATCCTTTATAGATTCAATAGTTCTACCTGATAATTTAGAAAGTGGATTACATACAATTGATATATTAATAAATGATTATGGTGACATGAATGAAAAAGTTGGTTCAAGCTTTACAGTTATTAGCGAAGGAACTGATAAAATCACAATGTACTTTTTTATAATTATGGGTTCAGTGATTTTTTTAGCAGTGATAGTTTTATATGATATAACTCGTAGAAGATACTAAGCGTATAAACAACTAACAATAACACATAATCTTTAAATACTAAATTCCATAAATTATTTTATATGGATAAACCACACATACCACTATTAAAAGCTTTTGATGACTTACAATTCAACCTAGGAAAAAAGACCTTAGTTGATTTCATCAAAGGAGATGAAAACCCAACAATTGATAGAAACAATCTAGATGAACTAAATTCTTATGGATGTTTATATATGATTGACAGGCAAACAATATTTGCATTAATTGAAGATTTATTAAAACATAAATTTTTAGAGATAAATACAGTTGGAACAGGATTTCAAGTTGTAAAAAGAACAAGCCTTGGAGTTAAAGAAATATTTGCAAAAAACCACATTCCAAAACTTGAAGATACAAGTAATAATAAAATTATAAAATTTAAATTTGAATTTCCTGAAGCAGAGATTACATCACAAGATAAAACTTTATTTACAGCATTTGAATTTTTTTTAGGAAAATTTAATGAAAAACAAAAAAAAACAATCATTTCACAAAATAAAAATATTTTATGTATCGCTGGTGCAGGTTCAGGAAAAACAACAGTACTTACAAAAAGAATTGAATTTTTAACTAAATTTAAAGGAGTATCTTCTGATAAAGTTTTAGCAATTACTTTTACAAGAAAAGCAAAACAAGAAATGGAATCTCGTTTATATGAACTTGGAATTGATGATGTGGCAGTTGAGACATTTAATTCATATTGTGAAAAAAAATTAAAAAAATATGGAGATAAAATTTATGACCAATCTGTAAGTGTTATACAATATAAAAATAAAATTTCTTTAGTATCAGCTGGATTAAAAAAACTAGGAAAATCATTTGATACATTTTATGATGATTATTTTAATAAAAGACAATTAAGAGAAAAATCAAGAGATGAATTATTTTTTATATTTGTAAATGATGTATTCTCAATTATAGATTATTATAAAAATATTGAAAAAGAAATTGTTCCATTTTTTAATAATACAAACAAATTAGCAGAAAAAAGAGTAGCACAAATAATTCACGATGTAGCTGTATATGTAGAAAAAAACTTAAAATTAAAAGGAGTACGTGATTTCTCAGATCAAGTAATCGACTGCCTACGTTTATTTAGAAATTTTCCTGAATTAATTCCGCAATACGAACACGTGCTTGTTGATGAATTCCAAGATGTAAATTTAATTCAAAATGAATTTATTAAATTATTAAATGCAAAAAATCTATTTGTAGTTGGAGACCCAAGACAGGCAATTTATGGTTGGCGTGGAAGTGAGATTAAATTTATTTTAGATTTTCCAAAAACATTTCCAGATACGCAAGTAATATTTTTAGAAACTAATTATCGTTCTGAGAAAAATATTGTATCTATCGCAAATCAATCAATTAAAGAATTCGGATTACCTGACATGCAAGCACACCACAACACTGACAATAAGCAAAATATTTATTTAATTGAACAAGATAACGAAAAATTAGAAAAAGTCTTTATAACAGCTGCAATCAAATCTTCAAAAAATAAAAGAAATGAAATATTTGTGCTTGCACGAACAAATAGAGTACTTGAAAACTACGCGCAAGATTTTAAAAAAGCAGGAATCCCATACACAATTAAATCCGAAGAAGAATATAAATCAGGAGAACCAAAAGAAAATGAAATAGTTTTAGCAACAATACATTCAATTAAAGGAATGGAAGCTAAAGAAGTATACATTGTATCTTGTAATAGTTTATCTTTTCCAAATAAAGTAGTTGATAACTTTGTATTTGCAATGGTAAAACAAGATGATGATTACGACAAACTATCTGAGGAGTTAAGATTATTTTATGTAGCAATTACAAGAGCAAAAGAAAAATTAGTTATAACATACACTGGAAACCCAAGTAAATTTATAACCGATGAAATGAAAACAAATATTATTATTAAACAAAAAAATAAAAACTTATTTGATTTTGGAAATAAATATACTCCAAAAAACCTCGACACATCAAATGATTCCGTTCTATTAAATATGTTAAAAGATTTCAGAGCAGACAAAGCAAGAGAGTACGGAATTCCAAGTTACATGATAATGTCAAACCAAGCACTAGAAGATTTAGCAAAAATCAAACCAACAAATAAAGCTGAGATGATGGCTGCTCGTGGAATGGGGAGTTTAAAAGTTGCAAAGTATGGTGATGGAATTTTAAAAGTAATTAATGGATAAAACCATTAATTTTTATATTTTTTGGTGAGTATTTGATGAGTTTTTTCAATATTTTAATGTAATAATAAGTATTATATTTTAAAGATTTATAGTTAAAATTGTATAAAAATACCAAAGTAATATGTGCTAAAGTTTAAAAGTTACAAATGTAATTGAGTTATTTTAAGAATTTCTTAAGTAAGAAATTCGAGTTTTTTTACTTCAAATAGAAATATATTTTTAGTTATTTAAAACTAATTTAACACATAAAATAAGTATAACTACAACAAATTAGATTAATTATAGATTTGACATACCAATTTAATCTCCCTTATTTTTATATAATTTTAATCAATTTATCAGTTAAAATTTTAAACTTTTTTATACTAAAAAAGACAAATCTCCAACACTGTTATTATATAGTTTTAAGTACTTATTTCGAGTATAATGTTAGAAGAAAATAAATTAAATTTAAAATTAGACAAATCAGGAAAAATTCCAAAAAAATCACAAACAAATAAGGACTTTAAAACTTTATTTTTATTTTTATTTTTCGCAATCCTAGGACTATCCGCATTCGCAATCGATGACACTTTGTCTGAACTTGTAAATGAGACTTTTGAAAATATAAACTTAAATAACTTAAGTGAAGTCTTAACTAATTTAAATCAAAAACAAGATAATTCAAATAAAATTCCAAATGATTTATCTAATGATAATTCAGAACAGTCAGAAAATAATTCAAATCAATTAAAGACTGAAACAAAACAACCATCACAATTTTTTTCTTCAAATACTAACTCAAATTCTAAAAAATCAAGTTCATCATTTCAATTTAATAATGAATTTGATGTAACTCCACAACATTCAAACCACACTGATGGTAATGGAAATAGAACAATATTAAATACTACATCTGGAAATAATCTAACAACTGAAGATTTAATTTCACATAGTTATAATATGGGTAGTAATTTTACATACAACTGGACACGTAATGGTCAAAGCATCTGGCCAAGATATAATATTTCAAGTACAATTCCATCTAATGAAACAACCTACAACGACACATGGCAAGTAGAAGTTACAAGTTACTTAAATGGTATTCAAGGTCAAAGTAAAGAAAGTAATAATATTACAATTAAAGGTTTAAATATTAGTTCTTTGAATTCTTCATCAAGATTAAACTTAACAACTGATAATTTAAGTATTAGAATTAATAGTAATATTAGCAGTGAGAATTTTGTATATACTTGGTTAAAAAATAGTGCAGTATTTATGCCAACTTCATTAGATATGCCATTAAATGGTCATACATTAGACTTTAGTGGTAATAATCTTGATGGTGCAATTATCGGTGCCACATATAACGCAACTGGTGGCCGTAATGGTGGTGGTGCATATGAATTTGATGGTGGTATTATTACTATTCCTGACAATAATACTTTAGACTTTAATACTGGATCTAGTTTTAGTATTTCATTATGGATTAAAGCAAATATTCC
>JABSQY010000114.1 GCA_013215525.1 Nanoarchaeales archaeon
CATTAGTTTATATATTAATATATATTTAGTTTTCATATATCTGTGTTAGCGTTATATATACATATTTAAACATTTGAATTCAATTTCTTGTTAAATGGAAATGTAACAGGTGGCCGGTGTCTCATGAGGGCAGGAAGCGCTCACTCTTGGCCAGCACCGGGCTTCACTTGTCTGCGTTCGTGTCTGTGTACCACAGTGCGGCTCCGCAATCCAGTTGGGTTGTACTTACAATACATAGATATAACAAAGGCATTCCACATATAATTGGCTAATACAAAATATAAAATGTTACATTTTCATTTTCATTCTATTATTATTATTATTATTATTATATTTTTTATTTTATTTTATTTTATTTTTATTTTTATTTTTATTATTATTATTTTTATTATTATTATTATTATTATTATTATTATTATTATTTTTTGTGAGTGTTATATTGATTTTGTAAGTCTATGTTTATTATTTTGTATATGTCAATCGTCCATGTTAAACATTTCTTTAATTTTAAATGTCGGGTGTGGGCTTTCCACCCTATTGCACTTGTTTTATTTACATTGTTGTAATTTCTTTCTTTTATGCATTAGCATATGGATTATAATCGTGTCATGTCTGGATATGTGCGGAGGTACTTCCTCCCTGTTGAAGGTATAATTGATAGCTTTTTTGAAATATATGTCTGCCTTTTTAGTCACTTTCCTTTATTGTTTCAATTATGTTTGCCAGTGTTGTAGCCTTAATTTATTGTTTCATTTGTTGTTTCATATATGGTTTTGCCTCAGTTTATCATTTCATTTATTGTTTCATTTTTTGCGTTGTAATTGTCAATTGTCAAATTTATTATTACATTGTTTCTTAAATCATTTTATGTATGTGTTAATTGTTTCATTTAATATTTCATTTATTGTTTTGTATTTGTCAATTGGATCCTTATAATTTTTCATATTTGTCAATTGTTTCCTTGTTAATATTAATTTTAATTTAATTTAAAAACTATGGGCGTGAGCTATCCGCCCAATTATACTTGTTATAATAAAGAGAAATAGCGGTTACTTTGTGATCCGGTTATAAGGAAATATGAATGGCTGTCTAATATGTCCGCCAGGCTAAAGTAACGACAGTAGGAAAGTTTTTTTAAATTTATGACAGATAACGCCTGCTTTAAGTGATGCAGCCCATCACCAGTTAGTTTCTGTCCAGCCCACCTATCTGGCAAGTTTGAGTCAATTTGTCTAGACGTAAAAGTTAAAAAAATAGGTGTAAAAAAGTGACTTACAAAATCAAAGAAAGCATATAATATAATTTTAAAGAAATGGGTTTGTATTGAAAAATGGAAAAATACATACCAAGCTCACTATAAAAAATGTGAAGCTGAACGTTGTTTGTGTTGTGGTGTCATAGAGTGTTCTCCTGTTTTTGAGAGTTACGTAACTAAAGATAAATTCATTTTGATGAAGGATGGCATCTTTTCTTGTAAAAGTACCTTCCTGATATATTTGATAACATGTGGGGACTGTGGAATACAGTATGTTGGTCAAACAATACAATTCTTGCATATTAGATTAAATGGACATAGATCTTCAACAAAAAATAGTTTAAATACCTATGTATACCAACACTTTAATAGTCATGGTCACGACTTTACCAAAATAAAAATTCAAATTATTGACATACTTGATCCTAAAATATATGATAAACATGACTTAGATACATTAGAAAACTTTTGGATAAATACATTAGAGACAGCTTATCCATTTGGATTAAATGATAAGGTTAAAGGTACAGGTAACATTTCCAAAAACAAATACTTTAATGAAAACCTAACATGTTATTTCAGCTCACATACTAAAAGATGTCGACGAAGTCATGGAATAAGTAAGAAAAATAAAAAACTTGATATAAATTACGAAGCATATAATCATGGTAGTGTAGATAATAATATTAATCAACTTTCCTATTTAATTAAAAATCAAATTAACAAATTCTATATCAAAGTAAAATCATATGGAAAGAAGATAATAAAATTAATACTAAATGATTTAGCAGATAGAGATATTCCAATGCATAATATTATAACATCTTATCTTAATAATAGGCAAAAAATAAATGAAATCGCTAAAAAAGCCGAAGAAAGAGAACATATAATTCTATCTTTTAACTGTAAATTTATTGATAAACTGTGTTTTAATTCCATACTAAGAGACACTAGCATTGAATCCCTATTGCCTAAACCTATTGCAGATAAGCTACCTTTAAAGATCTATTACAAATATAACAAGCCTATAGGAAAGGAGCTTTTAAACTACAATTCTTTCCTAAATAACCTTAAAAATTATGATATAAAAGAAATTGTAGATAGTGATTGTGAATGTTCAACATCGCCATATAAAGATGAATTCCATCAGCACGTAATTACTGGTAACCTTAATATAGTTTCCAATGTAGAACTTAAGGATATTATGTCTCTAGGAGTAAAATACAGAGAACCAAATTTCTTAAAGCCTAACATAATTAGAAATAGCATCAACAAAAACATCAATAACTTCATAGAATCTAAATCTAAAAAGTATAATATAAAAATAAAAGACTTTGATCAGTGGAGAAATAGAATAACTGATATCATTAACAAAAGAATAAGTTTTTATGAAGTAAAGAAACCACAAGTTTTTAATGGCACAAATTCTATAATGAAAATGCAAAGTAGTAAAGATTATATAAAGGAATTACAACAAAAATACATTCTAGTAGTTGCAGATAAAGCAGCAAATAACTTTGTTTTAATATGTAAAAAATTTTATGTCTTAACTATGATGAAAGAACTTGGCATTGAAACTGTATCATTTAATTGTATCGGTAATATAACATATCAAAAAGAAGAAAAAACAGAAAATGAACTAATACAGGAACATACAAACATTTTAAGGGATGAATTTAAATTAACATGTAACAAAAAAGACCAAATCATCCCAAAAATATTTTGGAATGCAAAACTGCACAAAACGCCTAGCAAAGCAAGATTTATCTCAGGGGCTAGACATTGTACTTTAAAGGAATTGTCGGTGAAAATAAATAAAGCACTGCAAGTCATTAAAGCAAATTTCGGTAAATATTGTGATACTATACAAAAACATACAGGTATTAACTTTAATTGGAGTATTTCATCGTCATATGAATTCTTAGAAAAAATAAAATCTAAGGAGATATGGTCCATGCAGGTATACGACTTTACTACACTGTACACCAGTCTTAACTTAAATGAAGTAGAAAAATCACTTTTTTCCTTAATTGACCTAGTCTTTAGCAATAAAAACAAATATATTTGCATTGGCTACAACAAATCATTTTTTGCGAAGAAAAAATATAAAGGTTATTATACTTTTGATAGTAAATCTCTTAAGGATGCTGTTAAATTTATCATATATAACACATACATAAAATTTGGTGAATATATTTTGAAGCAAACAAAAGGTATACCTATGGGAGGGAATTGTAGTTCTCCTATGGCAGATTTAACCCTAGGGTTTAGAGAGTTCAGTTACATGAAAGAACTTTTAAAAAATAAGAAATTCAGCCTAGCTAGACTATTATCTAACAATTCGAGATATGTAGATGATATTAATATAATTAATTATAAAAACTTTAACAACATTATTGCAGATATCTATCCACCAGACCTGAAAGTTGAAAGAAATGGTGAAAATGACAAGGAAGTGAACTATTTGGATATCAAAATTATTATAAGTGGAAATGGTGTTACAACTAATGTTTTTAATAAAACTGAAGAATTTAATTTTCCAGTAGTCTCCTTCACTTACCCAACCAGCAATATACCTATGCAGTTAGGTTATAATGTGTTTTATGGACAAATCTTGAGATATTCTAAAATTTGCTCAAAAAGAGACAATTTCCTGATAAAAACGAAACATTTATATAACATATTGCAAAACAGAGGATATAAAGAAAATAAACTTTTGCAATTTTTTAAAAAGATATATATTAAGAACCATTTCAATCTCTTTAAATTTGGATATGTTAATATCATGCAGATCGTCAACGATCTTAAACTTTTAATTTAATTTAATTTAAGTTAATTGAGAACCTAATATTTTCCATTATAAAAATGTTTTAATAGATCATTGTTTCAAATCTGGGGCCTAGATGTGCAACACCTATCGGGCAGGCACTTTACCTATGTGTGTCATCTGCATGTAGTAACATTTTTTATTAACTCCTTTTCCTTTTTCTTTTCGGAATAATGATCTGAAAATTAAGAGAATATAAAGACAATTAGATAGGCAATGTTACTTATAGATATTTAGATTAATATAGCATTATCTTATTTTATGGTATATAAGTGTGTATAAAAAAAAAAGAAAAAAAAATGAAAAAAATCGAAAAAAATCGAAAAAAGTCGAAATAAAATCGAAAAAAAATTGAAA
>JABSQY010000115.1 GCA_013215525.1 Nanoarchaeales archaeon
TTAATTATTGTAGTCTTACTGTAGTTTTGTGTTATGTTTTCTGTCGTATTCTGGAAGTTGTGTTTGTGTTTGTGTTTAAATATGTTTTTTGTACTTTTCTGTAGTATTCTGAAAGTGGTTTCTGGAAGTTGTGTTGCTGTGTTGCTGTGGAGTGTGTTGCTGTGTTGTGTTAGTTAAAGTCCATTTTAGAATGTATTACTCTCACTATGTATATTTTATCATTAATAAATTTATAGAAAATACGATAATTTCCACAAACAATTTCTTTTGATTCAACTAATGAATCTTTTCCAATTTCATTGTAATCAACTGATTTCAAAAAAAATAAATTTTTCTAAGCCTTAATAAAAATATGAAATTTTTATCAAGTATCAATACTTGATTTAATCTGTTTTCTGATAGAAATCGAATATTTTTTATTAATTCTAGAATAATAAGTTTTGATACTCAATAAGTCAGATTTTGATTTTGAAGAGAATTCAACATTAATCATCTTTCATGAATTCATCCATTACTTCATCATAACTGTGAGTTCTTCCATGTTTAATATCTTCCAAGCCTTCTTTAAGTGCTTGTTTTATATATTCATCATATGCTTTGTCTCTATCTAAGTGGTTTGGTTGGTTTATATTTATTGTATCTGTTGTCATAATATACTTTATTTAATTAGATATAAAAATGTTTGGTTTAATTTTGTAATTAATCCTATCTAATTTTCTTATATTTGTGTTTGTCCTAATATTTTTCTTGTAGTTTTGTGTCGTATTCTGTAGGTGTGTTGTTGTGGGTTGTGTTTGTGTTTGTGTAAGGTTTCTGAAAGTGTGTTGCTGTGGGTTGTGTTGTGTGTGCTGTGTTGCTGTGTTGTTGCTGTTTGTGTTATTTTATTAGTAATTTTGTTTAGAGTGTTTAATTGATAGTATATTAATAAAATTATTTTCAAATTCATATAGAATCCTATAATTTCTACAATAAATTTCTTTTTCATTATTAAAATCTTTTCCTAAATTAGGAAATAATGTTAAATTTTCAAAAGTTTTATCAAAATCTGAAAACAAAGCAAGTAAATGTGACTTAGAAATATATGAATGATTTAGTGAAATTTTTAATAAATCATCTTCTGCTTCATTGGTTAATCCAAAATCATAACTCATCTGTTAAGACATTTATCTAAAATCCTTTTCTTCACATTTTCGTAAGAATCAACTCTTCCTGCTTTAACATCAGCTCTTCCTCTTGCGATTCCTTCATCAATGTATTTCTCGTAGGCTTGGTCTAATTCTAGCTGTGTTGGTTGGTTTAAAGTTATTGTATCTGTTGTCATATTATACTTTATTCAACTAGATATAAAAATGTTTGGTTTAATTTATGAATTAATCTTGTATAATTTTCTTTTATTTATTTGTATGTTTGTTGTATTTTCCTAAAGGTTGTGTTATGTTTCTTATAGTTTTGTTGTTATTTGGTGCTTTATTCCGAAAGTTGTGTGCTTGCTGTTGGTTGTGTTTTACTTGAATAATTTTCGAATTGTTTCTATATTTTCTTCTAAATTGTATAATCCGAATAAATAAATTGAATTATCTTTTATTTTAAAAATTAGTTTCATATCATAACTTGTATTTGAAACTCGTAAAGAATAAATATTTCTCGATAAAATAAAATTTGAAGAATATTTAAAAGGATTTTCTTTTAAGTGATTTAATCGGTTATTTATTAAATCTAAAAAAGTTTTATCTAAAAATTTAATACTATCTAAAAAAGATGGCTTAAATTCTAAATTAAAACTCATTATTTAAACCCTAATTGTTTAAATGCTTCCTTTTCAGAAATGAAATCCCCTTTTTCAATTGCTCTATCTGCATAATCTGCAATCATTTGTAAGTCTTTGTCAGTAAATTTAGGTTCAGAAAAAACTTTTTCCCTTATTGTTTCTCTAATAAAATCTTGTAAATTATCATATCCGTAATCTTCTGCGTAAGTTTTAGCAGTTTCCAATAGTCTATCATTCATTCTAAGATTTACTTGACTTGTCATAATATTAATTGGTATCAATTGGTATTTAAAACTTTGTAAGAACTTTATTTTTATAATAGTTAAGAAAATTTTAATTTTCGTGTATTTTCTTTTATGTTTGTGTAGTATTATGTAGTTTTGTGTCGTATTCTGTATGTGTGTTTGCTTTGTGTTTGTGTTTCTTTGTGAATATCTTTGATTTCACAATGGCTTAGAAATTTTCAATTTCTTGAGTGTTTGTGTTTGTGTTTGTGTTTGTGTTTGTGTTTGTGTGTTTTCTTCTTATAAGTTTTTTATAGTTTTGGTGTGTGTTGCTGTTGCTGTTAGTTGAAGTCCATTTTTGAATGTATAACTCCTAATATATATATGTTGTTTTCTATTATTTTATATAATACAAAATAAACTCCTAAGTTTAACAATCGCAGATTTTTGTACTTGGAACCTAATTTTGGAAATATCTCTAAATTTTTAATTTGTATAAACACTTTTTTTATTAATTTTTCTGAATAGTTAGTTGAATCTTTTGAATAAAAATCAATTATATTTTCTAAGTCATCTCTTGCTGGAATTGTCCAAATTATAAAATAATCACTCATTTTTTGAGAAAAATTTATTATTTATATAACTTACAACTTCGTCATGTGGAATTAATTCTCCATTTTCAATTGCTTTTTCTCCTCTTGCTATTGCATTGTCCAAATATTGTTCGTACGCTTTGTCGAATTCAATTTGTTCGTTTTCTTGGTTTGTTACTATAGTATCGGTTGTCATAATTTATTTACTTATTAAAATTATATAAAACTATGGTTTAATTCTTTAATTATTAACTTATATTATTCTATATTTTATTTATTCTCATATTTTTCTTGTAGTTTTGTGTTTGTGTAAGGTTTCTGTAAGTGTGTTGTGCTGTGTTCGTTGTAGGTTTCTGAAAGTTGTGTGTTGCTGTGTTTATCCAGTTTCAAATTTAAACTATTTCACATTTGTAAGACAAGTAAGAAAAGTAAGACTTATATAGTTTAAGTTCTTATTCTAATTATGGAAACTATTTCAGTTAGTAAAATGTCTTCAAAAGGACAAATTGTTATCCCTAAAACTTTACGTTCTAGATTTAAAGCTGGCGATGATGTTGTGTTTATTGATAATGGAAAGGAAATCATTTTAAGGCGCTCAGTTGATGTTCTTGAGGATTTAGAATATGCTAAATTTGCTAAAAATACACGTGATTCACTTGAAGAATATGAAAAAGACCCTAAAAGTCATAAATCATATACTGGAGATGAATTTATTTCAATGCTTGAAAATAGAATCAAATGAGTTATACTATTGATAAATCAAAAAAATTCTTAAAATCTTTTGATAAATTAGATAATAATATTCAAAAAAAAGCTATAACTCAAATTTCTAAAATCATTAAAAATCCAGAAATTGGAAAACCAATGAAATATGAAAGAAAAGATACAAGAGAATTATATTGTAAACCTTTTCGAATTTCTTATTCTTTTAACAAAGGAGAATTAATTATTTTATTTATTGAACTTTATCATAAAGATAAATAATAAATTTAATTTTTCAATTTCTTTAATGTATCATGATACTATTTCCAATATTTTCTTCCAGGTTTGTTGTATTTACTAAAGGTTGTGTTGCTGTGTTGTATTTTTTTTTATAAGTTTCTCATAGTTTTGTGTTTATGTTCTGTAAGTGTGTTGTTGTGTTTCTGTGTTGTGTTTGTGTTTGTGTTAATAATTTCTTTTTTAATGTCTTATCGATATTATAGATACTATGTCATCTGAAAAAATATATATAATTCTATATGAATTACAACTAATTTCTTTTTTATTTTTATAATCTTTACCTAAGTTTGGAAATAATTTTAAATTTTCAAATGTTTTTTCAAATTCAGAATATAAATTAATAAAATGTGATTCAGAGATATATGTATAATCTAAAGAAATTTTAAGTAAATCTAACTCGGCTCTTTTAGTTAATTCGTACTTATAACTCATCTGTTAAGACATTTTGCGAAAATTCTTTTCTTCACATTTTCATAAGAATCAACTCTTCCAGCTTTTAAATCTTCCATTCCTTCTGAGATTCCTCTATCTACATAATCTTCGTAGGCTTGGTCTAATTCTTGTTGTGTTGGTTGGTTTATGTGTACTGTATCTGTTGTCATAATATATTTTATTCAACTAGATATAAAAATGTTTGGTTTAATTTTGTAATTATTAAATCATATTATTTTAAGTTTTTATAATATTTTTATAGTTTTGTGTTTGTGTTTGTGTTGTATTAGGAATTGTCTATTTTATTCTTTAAAAAATGTATAAAATGAACTAATGAAACTATTATTATTAAAGGCATAAAATAATAACTTAATGATACTAAGTTATCTAATAAGGAACTGAATT
>JABSQY010000116.1 GCA_013215525.1 Nanoarchaeales archaeon
AGGAGTTCTGAAAGCTCGAAACCAGAAGAAATCGTTACTTGATTTAATTTCTGGATTTTAATATAGTCTATCTTTTTAATTTCTCAAAATATGAGAAATTTATTAATTATTATTTTCTGTAAGAAAATTTCTATTTTATTTTTTTAGATATTAAATATTATTTTTCGTAGAAAAAATTCTATTCTTTTTTTGTGTAATCAGCAAAAAATATCTTTTGAAATTATTTTATTTTCCAGGCCAGTCTCTTGAAAAGAAAACTCATTTGTTGTAAAATCATCATTTATAAATTTTATATTTTTTCTTTCTCCTAGATTTATTTTAGATTGTTTTAGCATTTCTTTAGATATATCAAATAGTGTGAATTGTGCAGTTGGATTTTTATTGATTAGTAATTTTTTCCAAACTCCTGGCCCTGGTCCTTATTCTATTCTAGTTTTAAATTCAATATTTTTTAAATGAAAATTTATTGTATGAAAATTCATTTTATACCTTTCCCAATTAAATCTATTTGAGAACCACATATAATATTCATAATTACTTTTATATTTATCTACTACGATTTTGTCATAAAATTTTTTAATAAAATTTGAATTTAATTTTTCCATATTATATTTATTATTACTTTGTTTAAATATTTATTTATTTTTTTGAAGTTATATGTTTATTATTTAAATAAAAACTTTTATACCAATACCAAAATAAATTCAAACCTTCCTCAATTTTAACACTAGGTTTGTATCCAAGTAGTCGCTCTGCTTTTGAAGTGTCTGCATAAGTTACTTCAACATCTCCAGGTTGCATTGGTAGTTGATTTATTTCTGCTTTTTTTCCAACTATCTCTTCAATAGTTTTAATAAATTTATTTAAACTTACTGGAGTTGAATTTCCTAAGTTAAATATCTCGTATCCAAGTTGTGTGTCAATTGCTGAAATAAAACCTTTAACAAAGTCATCAATGTATGTATAATCTCTCGTTGTAGTCCCATCTCCGAACTTTTTAATTGCTTTTCCTTGTGATATCCACATTGGGAATAAAAATGGTGCCATATCTGGTCTTCCTCTTGGTCCATAGATTGTAAATGGTCTAATTACATTCACATTTAGGCCGTGAAGGTGGTGGTATGTGTATGCTAATAGTTCAGTTGATTTTTTTGTTGCTGCATATGGTGAAATTGGGAAATCTACATTAAAATCTTCTTTAAATGGTACTTCTTTACAATTACCATAAACTGAACTAGATGATGTTAAAACAAAGTTTTCAATTTTATATTCTTTTGCTAATTCTAATAAATTTAGAGTTGCTTTAATATTTGAATGTTCATATAAAAAAGGATTTTCTATTGATGGCCGTACTCCTGCTCTTGCTGCAAGATGTCCAATTCTTTCGACATTATTATTTTGGAATATTTCTTTTATTTTATCAAAATCTGCTAAATCTAATTTATGAAATTTAAAATTTTCATATTTATTTAATATATTTAAATTTTCTTCTTTTTGTTTGATATCATAATAATCATTTACTTCATCAACTCCAATAACTATGTCTCCTCTTTTTAATAATTGTTCTGCGACATGACTTCCAATAAAACCTGCACAACCTGTGATTAAAACAGTTTTTTGGTTTTCCATTTTATTGTCTACCGATCCCTGCATACTCAAATCCTAAATCTTTTACTTCTTTAGGATTATAAATATTTCTTCCATCTACAATTAGATTTCCTTTCATTAATTGTTTTACTTTTGCGAAATCTATTGTTCTGAATTCATCCCATTCTGTAACTAAAAGTAGGCAGTCGGAATTTTCTAAAGCATCATAATGATTATCAAAATAATTAATATTAAATTCTGGATTGTCTAATTTAAAATTTTTCTCGGCAATTGTATCAAATACATTTACTATTGCTCCCTTGTTTAATAGTTCTCTAATTTTGTAAATAGCTGGTGCTTCACGTACATCGTCAGTCCTTGGTTTGAATGCTAAACCTAGTAATGTAATTGTTTTTCCAGTTAAATCTTCTCCTAATATATTTGTAATTTTATCTACTGCGATTGTTCTTTGAATATCATTTACATCCATTGCAGATTTTATGATTTTGAAATCGTGTCCTACTTGTTTTCCTGATTCTACAATTGCTGCTACATCTTTAGGGAAACAACTTCCACCGTATCCGATTCCTGCGTTTAGAAATTTAGGTCCGATTCTTGTATCTAATCCAATTCCTTTTGCTACTTCTTTCACGTTTGCTCCAACTTTGTCGCAGTATGCTGCAATTTCATTCATAAAAGATATTCTTACAGCAAGCATTGAATTTGCTGCGTATTTTGTAAGTTCTGCTGATTTAATATCCATAAATACAATTGGACTTTGAACTCTTACAAATGGTCCATATACTTTTTTCATTAATTCTTCTGCTTTTTTCGTCTCACTTCCAATTACAATTCTATCTGGATTTAGAAAATCTTTTACTGCTGCCCCTTCTTTTAGGAATTCAGGATTTGAAATAATGTCAAAATCTGATTCAGTGTAATTAATTACTGAATTATTTAATGTTTTCATTATTGTCTCTTTAACTATGTCTCCAGTTCCCACTGGTACTGTTGATTTATTTACAAATACTTTATATCCGTTTAAGTTTTCAGCGAAAGTTTGTGCTACTGCTTTTACGTATTTTAAATCTGCTTCGTAGTTTTCACCCATAGGAGTTCCAACTGCTGAAAAAATAACATCAGATTCTTTAATTGCCGAAGGCACATCTGTTGTAAATGTTAATCTTTTTGATTTTACATTTTTTGTAATAAGTTCTAATAGTCCAGGTTCATAGATTGGACATTCTCCATTTTTTAAAATATTAATTTTGTCTTCACAAATATCTGAACAAATAACTTCGTGCCCAACTTCTGCTAGACATGTTCCTGTTACTAGTCCTACATATCCTGTTCCTACAATTGTAATTTTTACCATAGTTATATTATTGTGTATTTAGTATATAAATAAATCTTTTTATTTTATCGACAAACTAGGAAAAAATATTATATTTTTCCGTTTCTGTTTGTGTGACGACAAAATTTAGTTGTCAATTTAGGTTTTTATTATTCTATTTTTCTTAATATGTTTTTGTTTTGAAACTATTTTTATGTTTTTATCAATATTTTTAATTATAATTAATTATATTCTATTATATTTGATATAATATGTTATTTAATATTTCTAACTAACATATCTAAAGTTTGAACTATGTCTGCTCCAATTTTAAGTGTACATGGATTTTGAGTTGTTTGTCCTGTTAAATAATTTTTAGCGTTTGCTAAATGGTTTCTCATTGTGTCATCTGGAATTGGTCCACTTAGTTCAATTAATTTTCCGTTTTGGTTTAGTATTGCTAGTGTACCTTGTGAACGTTCATAACAATTAATTGGTTCATAAAATCCTACAATAGTTTCACCTTCTTTTGTTTCAACTGCTATTATTCTGTGTCTTGTTTGAGATCCTTGCTTAATATTTTCAACATAGTGTGGATTCATTGGAAAACCTACTTTTCCATCCATTGAACTATATAATACAACTTCAATTCCTTTTTGAGTTTGGTATCTTACTAATCCTGTTCCTTGCTTTTCAAATATTTCTTCTTCTCCTTTTTCATTTGTAAAAATAGCATCTTCTAATTTTGCTTCTAATATTTTTATTGGTGTAAGAGTTTCGTCGATTCCTAGAACTGTAGTTAACATATGTGGTCCTTCATATCCAAGTGCGAAAGCTGTTTTATCTTGGTATCTTCCAGCAAGAAAATCAGTTGCTCTATTTTTACTCATTTCAGAAATAATTCTTGTTGGAGTTAAATTTCTTTGTTCAATAATTTGTTTTACTCCTTTTGTGATGTCTGATGACAAATAATTTTCATTTACAGAAAATTTAGCATTAGGATATTGTTGTTCTAATTTTAATAATTCTTCAATTTGGGAAGGAAGTACTACTGGTTTTTCGATTAACAGGCTTGCGCTTTCATTTTTTTGTAAAATTTGTTTGATTGTGTCTAAGTGTACGTGGTTTGGAGTACAAATATCCTAAAAATCAGGAGTCTCATTATTTAAAGCATCTTCTAGTGATTGGTATGAGTTAGTTTCAGAGAGAGTTTTTTCAGGATTTGTGTCTACAATTCCAATTGTTTGTGAGTTTGAATTTTCTAATTTGTTTTTGTGTAAATTAGCAATAGTTCCATTTCCAACTCTTACATTATTTGTTTTTATCATAGTATTTTAACTACTTTTTCTTATATAAATGTAGTTATTCTTAACTTTGTCAAAACATAAATATTTATATTTTTTTTATTGTTTAAAAAAAAAAAAATCACATAAATACCATTAAAATATTACATTTGGGGATGCTTTTAAGGTA
>JABSQY010000117.1 GCA_013215525.1 Nanoarchaeales archaeon
GAGGTCAAGCGCAAGACACATACACTTTAACTCCAGTTGGTTTTAGTGGCGGACAAGATGAAATAATCTCGCAAATTCCCCAAATCACAATGGGGAGTGGACAAAATTATGAAGATTTTGAATTTACGCAAGTAAATATGAGTTCAAAGATAATTGGAGTAGTACACCAAACTGAGTCACTATCTACTGCAACTTTCACAGATGGAATTAATGAAGATTTTTTTAATTTTGGAACTGTAGAATTAACTGGTGGAAATCAAGAGGCTTATGCTCAACATGTGATGAATGGAAGTGGTTTTCCAGTTGGATTTCACTGGCAAGGAATTTTTAAAATTAAAGACTCAAATGGAATTGTAATTGTAAATTATCCTTCAGCAGACACAGAAAGAAGTTTGAATTCAGTTGTAACTATAATGAATGCCTATAATGATGCAAATCAAAACATATATCCATTTACAATCATAAAAACTGAACAGCCAATGCTTTTAACTTCAACAATGAATAATCCTGGTGTGGCATATAATCAAAATTATTCGTACTTAATTGATTATACAAGTGTTATTGATAGTTCAATACATACTGATGCTCCTCTTATAGGAACTTTTGCAGGTGGACAAAATGAAATTGCAGCCTCAGCAGATGTTATAATTGATAAAATTCATTCAAAATTAGGTTCTGATAAAAGTTTAAATATTGATAATAAAGGGTTCTCAATAAGTTCAAACAATTTAGAAGAAACTTCTCAACTAGAAATTGCCCAAATTATTATGGACAAAGTAAATGAGAACTCAAGATCTGGTAATGATGTTAAATCTGTAGAAGTTACAATGGATAGTTCAGATGTATCAAATCCAGTTTTAACATTCACTTCAATTGACAATACTCCTTGGAACACAAGAGACTTAGATATTTCAAATTCAGATTACACTTCAATTACTCCTGAAAAAGCTAAATTTTCAATTTCAATAACTGGAGATTTAGTAGAATCAGCTCAAGATAGTATATTAGAAATTGACGGGGAACAAATTAATTTAGGAATTTTTTCTCAAACACCAACTCAAATTTTAAATCAATTAAATTCTAAAACATTTACTAATTATGAAGATTATTCCGAAACTGGAAATTTATTATTAATTTTTAGAGATAACGGAGTTTTACCAAATGGAGAAAATCCATTAGATGATTCAATTTATACAACTGTAAATGGAGTATCTGCTCAAGCAGAATTCACAATAACACAACCAATCGATGCAAGCGCACAAGATACATCAATTAAAGTTTTAGGAGTTGATGTAACATTAGGAACTACTGGAGATACTGTAAATGATATTGCAACTGATATTATGAATTTTGTAAATACTGCAAACATTGGATACACTGTATCAACTGGTGGAACTGCAACAGTTACAATTACTAAAAATGATTATTCAGTTGATACAACTCCAATTTTTGGAAGTGGTTCAAGTGATATGGATTATACAACTCAAAATGGTATTGCTGCTCAATCAAATGTAATAATAATTCCATCTGCTATTCAAACAACATCACAAGATGATTTATCAGTATTAATTGCTGGAAAAACAATTACTTTTACTCATGGAGATACATTAGCAGATATTGGACAAGCAATTGATGCAGCTTTTGATCCAAATTCAGACATGTATGATGTAGTTTTATCAAATGCAAATACAGAAATTCAATTTGTAGCAACAAGTTATGGAGTAAATAATAATAACTTAATTGTTGGAAATGATGATGGAAAATATAATTCTAAGGATAATAAAGCAGCAAGTTTAGAATATACTTTACCAAGTACACTAGAAATGCCAGCAAATGCTAATGAAAATATTTTAATTATTGATGGGCATACATTTAATTTAGGAACATCAATGTTAGATGTTGATGGTATTGGAAACGCAATAGCTGATGCTGACGATGAAAATGGAGATAATAACTTTAATAATTTATTAGTAAATTATGATGATTCAACTGATAAATTAACATTTACAACTGTGGATGAAAATGCAAACACAGATAATTTTAGTCTAGGAGCTGATTTAACCTTTGTAACTAAAAATAAGATGTGGGCAAGTTCAACATTTCAAATTCAAAATGGATATTCAGGAACATCATTTAATAACTTAGTATCAACTGATAATACAATTTTAATTGGAACTGTAACAATTGATTTTGGAACTACGCAACTAAATGAAACTGGTGTTGCGACAGCAATTAAAACTGCACTAGATGCAGATTCTACATTTTCAGGAATTTATACCGTAACATCAACTAATGATGTGGTAAATATTGAAAAAAATACTCCTATTGCAGATACAACTGAATTAAATAATGGAAATTCACCAAATAATATGTACACATCAGTTAATGAAATAAAATCAACTGGAAGTTTACAATTAACACAAGCAATTGTTAATGCTGCTATGGATAAAGAAGTAATTATTTCAAGTAAGTCAATAACTTTTGATAATAGTGGTGAAGATATTTCTTCAATGGCACAAACAATTGTTGATGAATTATCATCCAATACAAATGTTGTAGCAACTACAACAAATACAGCAGGTGAAGTTTTATTTAGTTCTAAATTATATGACACTTCTGGAAACGGAGATATTGTAACTAATTTCCAATATAATGGGAGAGCGCAAAGTTCAACTCTAGAAATGTTAGATCTTGAAGCAGGTTACACTTATGAACTATCTATTAATGGACAAACACATTCAAATATTGTAACACCTCAAACAAATTTAGAAAATATTTATCAAATGATTTTTGATAAAATTGATTTAGATTCAGATTTAACAACTTCGTTAGCAAGTAATAGTATTGGGGTTCAAGGTCCAGTTCAACATGTTTTTGGATTCACGCTAACTGGGGCAAGTAACACTGCACCAACAACAACAGTTCCAACAATTTCAGGAAATACAGTTTCAGGTCAAACTTTAACTTGTGATTACACATATTCAGATACTGAATCTAATACTGAATTAAATACAAATATTGAATGGTTTTCAGATGGACAATCAATTCAATCAAGTACAAGTAACATGTATACATTAACTGATTATGAGAAGAATAAATTAATTACGTGTAAAGTTACACCTGGCGCGGACTACGGTGTAACTCCAGGAATGATGGAAACTTCAGAAGAAGTATTAATTGCATATGATGTTTTAACTTTATCAAATAATGATTTATTTTCAGTTCCTTATGGAGTTGACTATCAAAGAATGTTGAGTGAAGTTCCTAATTTAGTGATGGGGGATGACATTAAAGAGTACGATGGAGGAATATGGGTATCTCTTGGAAGTAATCCAGTTAATAACATTTTAAAACCATTATATGGATATAAATTTGTAACACAAGATACTAATAAAGTAATTTCATTACCTATATATATTGATAATGAATATCCAATTCAAAATGTTTTTAGAGAATTAGATTCTAACTTCAATTTAGTTGGGTTAAATTCTATTACTCAAAGAAATACAAGTGATTTTTTACACAACTTCAATCACTTTAATGCGATTTATGATGAAAATAATAATTTAGTTTTTACTGGACTTGGGACAGCAGTTCTATTAAATCCAACTAAAGCATATTGGATGTCTGTTTCAGGAGTTGCTGGAGAGACAAAAATATTTTATGGAGTACCTTCAGGATTAAATTAAAAATAAGTATTTATTACTTATTTTTTAATTTAAATAAAATTAATTAGATATTATTTAGTTTTAATATCTAATTTTCCATAATTTTAACATTAATTATATAAATGTTAAAATACAAAGTATACTAAAATGAACAAATCTCAAATTAAAAAAGTATTAATTTCACTTTTAACTGCCGTAGTTTTATCAAATAGTGTTTTTGCAGCTGATGAATTTCCTAAAAATCCAAACAGTTTTCATGGGTCAATTCAAGTAGAATCAAAAAATATTACTGATACAACTTTAAATGCATATTTAAATGGAAATTTACAAGACACAATTCAAGTTAAATCTTCATATTATGGAGAAATATTAAGTTTAATTACTCTGAGTGGTAAGAATAATGATTTAGTTGAATTTGAATTAGTTTCAAATGAATGTCAAGATTCATCAATTAGAATTAATACTTCATATCAAGAAGGAAAATCTATTAAATTAGATTTAGATTTTTCAGGAACAAACACGTGCGCAGACACAACTGAGGAGACTGAAACAGAAACAGATGCTGG
>JABSQY010000118.1 GCA_013215525.1 Nanoarchaeales archaeon
CTATTTCATTCATTAAATCAAATAAAGAGAAAACGCCTTGATTTAAAACCCTTTGAGTAGCCAATTGAGCTGAGGATAGAAAAATATGATCCATATTTATTTTTTTTAAATAATCGTCAAATCTTGAAAAAATAGTTTTGTCTGAATTTTTTTCAGAATCGTCTTTCAAATTTTCTTTTAATACATTTTCAATAAAATGATTAACAAAATCATAAAATTTAATATCCCAAGTTTTTTCAGTTCCTAAACTTTTAGATTTTTTAAAAAATTCTTCATCAGAACTTGCAACTGAATCATTTTTACCAAAATTATAATAATAATCAGAACAAAATCCCATAAATCTTCTCGGGCTTACTGAGAATTTTTCATGTGATACAAAAGCATTAAATTCTATAAGTAATTCTGCGAATAAGTTATCGTCAATAAAATTATTTTCAAATTTTAAATTTTTAAATCCAAATTTGAAAATTTTATTCCATAATTCATCTTGTTTTGGAGGTCCAATATGAATTGCTTTAAGTCTTTCTGCTCCTTGTCGTAAAGGTCCATGAATGTCATCTTTATCAATATTTGCAATTAATAAAGTAATTACATAACCAGTAACTCCTCCTTTTTCAACATCTTGAATAAATCTTTTTAAAGTTCCAGTCACATTACCAAGAGGACTTTTTTCATTTCCTGCAGGTTCTCTAATAAAATCTTCAGCTTCATCAATAATTAAAATGGATGGAGTTTTATTTTTTCTTGCAGCTTTTACTAAATCAATTTCTTCTTCACCATCAGTACCTTCCATTTTTCCACCACGATACCAAGTTTTAATTAATTGAGGTCCAGCATTAACGTAACTTGTAATATCTCCTTGGTCTTTTTCTTTAACTTCTGCACCAATTGAAAGAAAAAAAGCGATTAAAGAAGCTTTCATCATAGATTTTCCAGTTCCCCCCCAATCAATTAAAATACCACCACCTGTTCGTGGTTTATCACCACTTAAAATAGAAGGAATTCCTAATGCTGTATAAATTGAATTTTTAACTTTTTGATCAATAATTACATCTTCAAAATATTTAGGTAGATTTGTACTATCTTTTTTTTCAAAAACTATATTTTCAGTTACAACTCTATTTGCAAGTTCTTCATCAGGACTTAACTCTCCAAGTAATAAAGTATAATTATTTTCACCCAATAATTTATTTAGTGGTAAAGTTCGTAAATTAGATAAAAATATAATTAAATCATTAATTATATTTTTTTGAGTTTCAGTTAAATTATCTTTTGCATTTGAAGAAATCATATTTAACTTTTCTAAAATTCCATAATTTGGTGCTGGATTTCCTTGTTCATCAGCAGTTGGAAAATTTTCTAAAATCTCATTTAAAAATTTTAGAGTTAAGTCCATATATTTAAAATCATCTAAAAAACCAACTTTACTTCTTGTAATCATAAAATTATACATTCCTGAATTTTTTTTTGAAAGTTTTTTAAAATCAAGATTTAAATCAAGCCACAATGTTTTTCTATTTACATCTGTATATAAACAAAGACTAGGTGAAATATAATATGATTCTCCAACTCTGATTTGTCCTAAAACTTCAGGGTTGAAAAATCGTGATTTTGGTATACCTAAATTTTTTTCCATATTTTATAATTGAGTTAAAAAATTACTTGTTGAATTAATATTATAATCAATTACCTTTTCTTCTTCAGTACATCTTTCCCAAAGTTTAATTAGATTTTTTAAAGTATCTTCTTTATTACTAAAATCATCTGAACTTAAAGACATTTTATTTTTATATTCATTTAAATTTTTCCCAAGAATTTTTAATAAATCAATAATTTCAGATTTATTTAAAACAAATCCTGATTTTGCATGTTCTACTAATTTACCATTTTCCCAGTTTGAAGTTTCTTTAATTAATTCTGAAAAACCACCCAATATCAATTCAATCTGTGATTTAACTTCTCTAAACTCTGAAACAATACTATTTTTATCTAATTTTTTAGCATCTTCCCATAACTCATCATTTTCACCATCAGAAGTTGAACCATTTCTTTTTTCAATAATATCTTCATTCCAATTTAGAAACTGTTTATAATATTTATCCTCTTTTTTAATTTTGTCCAATAATATATTAATTTGACCTCCAACAACATCACTTAATTTCATAAAAGAATCGTTTCCATATTTATCTAATAATTTTGTAAAAGATATTAATTCAGTTTGTGTATAGATTTGAATTTTTAATTCCGATAATTTTGTATTTCCAGAATAAGGATTAATAACATCATATTTATCTCCTTGAACTTTAGTAATAATGTCATTAACTCGAATTTCAAAAATTTTAAATAAATCTTTTATTGTAGTTTTCTCTTTAATTATTTTCTTAACTAAATTTTTCATAATCAGTTCATCATCTTCACCACCAATCTTAAACTTTACACCCTCAAACAAACTAACAAGCATGTCCTTGAACGCCTTATCTAATTTATCATCATCATTTGCACTAGCATAAGTTTTTGTAGGCTTTAAAGAGTTCTCAATACCCAATTTTTCTTTAAAAGTATTTAACATATTTATAACAGTATTCCCTTTAGCAAAATTAGCCCCTGCAAAATTATTCAAAAAAGAAATCATTGAAGATTTAATTTTTCCCCTTTCCTCAGTTTCAAACTTAACTCCACGATGACTAGGTGGAATATTTATATTACTACAAGCTTTAATAAATGATGAAACCCAATCTTGAGCTAAAGTTTGTGAAGTTCTTTCATATTGTTCTAAATATAAAACAACAGATACAAACGCATTAAAAATTGCTTCTTTTTCAAGAGAAGGAATTAAACTATGAAATTCAATAAAATAGTTTGAAAACATTTTTGCAGACTCATTAAACATACCATCATATTGAGCATTCAAAGCTCCAACTGCCTGAAACACTCTATTCTCTAAAATTTCAATATCATGAGACTTTGAAAGAATATTATTAAACATTCTTCTTTCATTTTCATTATACTCAATACATCTTTTTTCAAATTCACCAATCAAAACAATATCCTCAAAATCAATTCTCCCAAATAAAGTATTTGATTTACTCGCATTACCAGTAATTAAATCTAAAAACCCATCTAAATCAGCAATAAAAGAATCAATATCCAATGTTAACTTTCTATGAGTTTCAGATAAATTACTTTTTTTACCTAAAGAAAATAAAGACTTTTCTTTATCTAATAAAGAACTTGAAATTTGCCCAGATGTTTTTAACTTTGTAAGATAAGTTTTAGCATCCTTAATCCCTCTAATAACCTTATCTGATTCATCAACTAACTTTTGGAATAATACTGTACATTTTTGTTTATTTGCAACCATTTTATCGACCTCTTAATGCTTTTTGTAATGTTTTAAGCACTTTTTCTTTTTCTTTCATACCTTCACGAGCAAGCTTTAAAGATTCATTAAACCCTTTAACTAAACCTTTAACATTTTTCACATGTTTTTCTTCTTCTTTTTTTACTTCATCAGATTCAGAAACACTGCTTGAACCTGAAGAACTACTTGAACTCCCAATATCACTATTTTTTTTACTTAAATAAATTATTCCAAAAACAACTGCAATAAAAACTGCCCAAGTTAAAATAGTTGCACCATGATTATAGATTAATATAAAAATGTTATAATCCCCTAAAGGTTTACAACTTAAATCTTTAGTAACATCTTGAATTTTACAACCCATACTAATTAATACTCTTCCAGAATAACCAACCAAAAAGAACAATGAAACAATAACACCAACAGTTGTAACTGCAATCCATCCAGCTCCCTTTCCAAGTGCACCATCACTATTCTCAAAGTCTTTTGCCATACCTAAAAAATATCGCATAATTAAAGTACATAAAAATAAAACAAATAATAAACCAACTGCCCCACCAAACAAACTAATAAAACCTACTTCATTATCTTTAAATATGAAAAATATCCCAGTAGTCCCAATAACTGAAAGCATTAAAGCGATCACATTAATCTCTTTTGGACCAAAAGTAGTTTCTGAAAATCCTTTTGAAAATGCAAATCTTAAAAGACCTTTAAACATTGCAAAAGACCCAATAAGCATTGCAATAAACATCATAGCAAAAACAAAAGATTCAGTTAGAATCAAAGTAGTCAGAGTTGTTCCAAAAGATTCAAAAGCTCTTT
>JABSQY010000012.1 GCA_013215525.1 Nanoarchaeales archaeon
TTTAGTTTATTTGTAACATCTTTTTTAGTTTTTATTTTTTTATCAATTTTTTTATTTTTTTATTTTAAATTTTTCACTTATTTTATTTCTAAAAAATATTGTCCAAACTCTTTTTTATATGTTGGAATTTTTTATTTTATTTCTTTATTTCTTTTTGATTTTTATTTACTTTATAATTATTCAAATATGTGGTTAGTTATTTTCATTTTATTTTTTTTTAGTTTTATTTGTTATTTTTATTTTATTTTTATAACTTTATTTACAAATATTATATGTGTTCGTTTTGGTGATAAAATATGAAATTTGTAGAAACTATTGGATTTATGAACTTGTTTATTAATATTAAAAAAATTATAAATAAAAAATTTTTATTTATTTATTTTATTTATTTTATAACTTTTTTTTTAAGTGTTGATTTTTCTAATGCTTTAAGTTTGTCTGTTAATGTACCTGATAAATATTCAGAAGTTACTGCTGGGGAGAAGTTTTTTTTTGAACTTGTGATTAAGTATCCAGAGAATCTTGGTCGTGTTGATTTGCGTTTTGAATATAAAATATTTAATCCGGATAATGAATTAATTGCACAATCTAAAGTTTTAAAGGCTATTGAGACACAGGCATCTTTTATTGATTCGATTTCAATTCCTAGTTCTGCTAAAAATGGACTTTATTCAATTGAAGTTAAAATTTTAGATTATGCGGAACTTGACCAGCTTATTTCTACTAGTTTTCACGTAGTATCTTTAGAAAATGATAAATTACAACTTTATTTCATAATTTTGATCATAGTTGGAATATTTATTGCAGGTTTTGTTTTATATGATTTAAAGGTTAATCATGATTTTAGGGAGAGTTTTCGTAAAAATAAGTAATGTAATTTTTCAAATTCTTATTTATCCATTTTATTTTCTCTAATTTTTAAAATTTATATTGGATTTTATGGCAATTTGTCACTTATGGTAGTAATATTTTGTAAAGGTTTATAAACTAATTTTTATTACTATTAGTTATAACAAGTTATTTATACCTATTTTGATATATTTATGAGGTATTTACTTGACTTATTAATTAACTAAAAAATGGGAGACCCTGATGTAGAAAAAGAGTATATGGCTAGAAAGAAGAGACTTAAAGAGCTACATGCGAAATTAAGTAACCCTCAAGCTAAGAAAAACCAAGAAATTTATCACAGAATCATGGGTTCTGCTGAAGCTGACGATTCTGATTCAGTTAAATAATTTTTATTTTTAAAAATTAATATTTTTATATTCAATATTTATTTGTAGATTTTACTATTTTTGAGATGTATTATATTATTCTATTGTATTTTTATTATATATTTATTTCATACTTATTACATATTTCTTACATATTTATTATGTTTTCATTAGATGTATTTTTTATATACTTTACTATGCAGATTCATTATATATTTTTATCTATTAATTTAATTATTTTAAATACACTGTATTATTTTTAATTTTGTTCTTTAGATTAATTTTAAATTGAAAAAGAATTACTTTTGAAGAGTACTATATAACCTTTATATACTAAAATTTTACTATATTTGTATGAAATATTTATTTAGTATATTTTTTATTTTAGGATTATTAATCTCTGGAATAAATTTCGGGTTTTCTGAAGATTTTCAATGTTGTTATGATGGCTCAACAGTTGCTCCTAATGCGTATGGGAATTGTGATGAGAGTGAAGGAGATATAATTTTAACTGGAGTTAGTAGTCCTACTGCTTGTAAAGCAATTAAAAATAATCGGCTTAAATGTATAAAAAATGGAGTTAAACAATGTAATCCTGGTGGAAAAATTATTTTTGAGAATGATATTATTAAAAACTTTTTTTTAACTAATAATATTTGTGATGATTTTGAAGATTATAATGTTGGTGTTTGTGATAATTCTTATCCAAACATTCCAAATATTGATATTAATACAACTACTAATGATAAGACTAAAACTAAAACTAATAATAATCCTTTAATTAATAAGTATTCAGATGAGGAAATTGATCAATTTAATGTTGAGTGTCGTAATGGTGGTGGATTTTTAGGATTATTTGTTAATAAGAATAGTTGTGAGGCTGTTGTTTTGGCTGAAGGAAATAAATGTGTCTTTAATCCTTATTTAGGTGGTAATATTAATTCTTATTTTATAGATTCAGAATCTATTGGTGTTGTATCATTTGAAAAAGAGTCATGTATTGCAGATATTGCATTAGATAGTTGTAGTGATTTGAAAATTCAATCACTTTGTGAGGGGAGTCAAATTAAAAATTTGGCAGGTGATTGCCGTTGGGTTAATTCAACTGAATTTGAATCAAGTTTTTCTGCACTTGGAATGTGCGTATCTGAAGAAATTTCTGATACGAAATATTTTAATAAACAAATTTATTATTTTTCAAACAATGTGATTAAAAATCCTAGTTTTGAACTTAGTACAACTGATTGGGATTTAACTAGTGGAAGTTTTTCAAGTAATTCTGATTTTAATTTAGCATATTTTGGAAATAGGTTTGTTAAGTTGTCTGATGGTGGTATTTTATCACAAGATTTAGAAAATTTAGATATAAATAATACTTATAAATTAAATTTTAAAATGAGAAGTTTAAATTTTACTTTAGGTGGAATGTTATCTGTTTATTATGGCGGAAGACAAATTGGAAATTCATATAACTTAGAGTCTTTATATGAAGATAGTTATGGGAGTTATAAAGAAAAATCAATCTCTTTTATTAGTAAATCTTCTTCTGGAAAAATTGAATTTAAATTTGTTGGTACTGGTTCTATTCATTTGGATGTAATTAGTTTAAGGTTACCTGATGGGAAAGAGATTAAACTTACAAATGATAAAATTTTTTCACCAGTTGATATTGTTCCATTAAGCGCTTCATATTGTAGTACTTGTTTTAGTGATAATGGATTTAATTTTTGTACACAAGAGAAATCTGATTTACTTGGTGCTTGTTCTTATATGGTTGCAGCACCAAATAGTTCTTATGGAGAAGAAGTTGATTTAAATAATTATACAGGTAGAGATAATTCTTATGGAAATCTTTTAATGCTTGAAAAATCTTGGGAGTCTCAATCTTTATCAAATTCTCAATTGTTTTGTGAGATGTATGTTACAGAGGATAAATGTGTTGATTCTTCAAATTTTGTAAATTCTAAATTTTCTAGTTATCATTTAAGTTCTGATACTAATTTATGTAAGTGGAGTGAGAATTCAGGAATTGGGTGTTATAAAGATTCAAATGGTGATGATAAGTTTGATACAATTAATAATTATGTAATTGGTTCTTCTTTAGAACTTGAAAATGATAAATATGAAACAAATACTATTGAGCATTATGCTTATGATTTATCTGAGGATTCAAGTTTAAAGGAAGGTTTAAAGGTTTCAGATTTTCAACTTGCATGTGATGTTTTACCTCCAAGTACTTATGTTGCTTTACGTGGGAAAAATAATAATAGTGAAACTGTGTTTGTTGGTTTGAATGATGGTGGTAGGATTATTGGTGATGTGTACATTGATGTGGTTGCTGAGGATTTAAATCTTGATAGTTGTGAACCATACACTTTTAATAAATTTTTATATGTTGAGTATAGTTTAGATAATGGTAAATCAATCAAGTTTGAAGAGGCTTCAAATCAATATAATGTGGAATCAATTAAACTTGATGATTTTTTAGTTGATTTAGATGGGAGTAGTTTACTTGATGGGGCTAGTAAATTAAATGTTACATTTATCGACCAGTCAGGGAATGTTGGAAAAATATGGGAATTTGATTTAAATATTGATAATTCTGCTCCAATTATTGAATTAGTATCTCCTGATTCAAATATCTCTAATGGGGACTATGATTTACTTTCTCCTGTTGTAGGATTAAATTTTTCTCTTGATTTTATTATTACTGATTTAGGAAGTATGGTTAGTAGTTGTAATTATAATTTAATTTCTTATGGTGATGTTGATACTTCATTTTATACTCCTTATGGGGAAGTTGAGATTGAATCATCTCAAACTGTTGAGTTAAATTTTACTTTACCTATTTATAATTCAAGTTCTAATGGTGATGATTATTTATTAACATTGGAATGTTCTGACATTTTTAATCAAAGTAGTGTTTCTAATGTTTTCTTTTTTATTGATACTGATACTAGTATTGTTTTACTTACTCCTTCTAGTTTTAGTTCTAAAATTGGGTTTAGTGGATTTTTAAATAATAAATCTCAAGTGATTTTAGTTTCAACTGATTCAGGATTAGATAGTTGTGTGCTTGATGGTTTTTCTAATTTAGATTCAACTTTAATTGATTTGAATGTTTCAGATTATGTTGAAGAAATACATGGTGACTTATTATCTGAGTTTGATTCTATTAGTTTATTAGATATTAAAAAAGTAGTTATTGGTGAGATTGGTTTTTCAGTTGATAGGGTGTATACAGGAAATTATTTGTGTACAGATGTATTAGGAAATACTTATTTTGAAGAACATACTTATTATTATGATACAGTTGAACCTAGTTTAGAAAATTTTAGTTTGATTGAAGATAATTCTACTATGTATGTTGATTCAAATGGTGATATTTATTTATTAGTTTCAAATGAATCTTTTGATTATAATATTGAAGTTAATTTAACTGTTGAGGGGACTGGGTCTTGGATTCATTCTTATTTGAGTAAATTAAATTCAAATAATTTTGATACAACTTTTGGTATGATTGATAATGCTTTTTTTGGTGATGCGATTTTATTAAATGATTCTTTTGTATCTTCGATGATTTTAAGTTTAAATGTTGATAAACAATTTACAAGTCCTGGGATTCCGATGAATGGTGAAACTGGGTTACGTAATGTTTCTTTTAAAGTTGATTTATTTGATAAAGCTGGAAATTTCGGAGATGGGTTTTTTAATTATTATGTTGATTCATCAAATCCAGAATTAAATTTTTCAGGAGATATTTATGATTTGGATAAGACTGATGGTTTAATTTTTTCAAGAGTATTAAATCCTAATTTTGTTATATCTTTTACTGCTCCAAGTTACAGGCAATTTAGTTGTAGCGTTAGTGTTGAGAGAAATGGACAACGTGGATTAGTTTCTGAATTTGCTTTATCAAATTCATTTGAGTTTAAGTTATCTGATTTAGATATTAATTCTTGGTTTGAGAATCATAAAGAAATTACTATGAATATTAATTGTGTTGATGTTTATGATATAGTTATGTATGAAAGTTTTACTTTAATTTATGATAATACTCCTTTACTTTTGAATGAGTTTGGGTTATCTGGTGGAGAACAAATTTATTCTAGAATTAATTCAGATTATTCTCCTTTAAAGGATGGAATTTATTTTAAGTTTAATAATACAGGTGAACGTGGTGGATATGTGTGCGAATATAAGTTTGAACAAATTAATAGTTTTTATAATTGTCCTTTTAATTTTTCAAGTTTAAATAAATTTGAGAGTTTTGATTATGCAAGTCCTATTAAAAATATTTTATCTGGATATGGATTTAGTCATGCATCAGATACTGCTAGTTATTCTTGTGATAGAACTTCAAGTTTTACATCTTCGGAACGGTCACATTTTATTGCTGATACTAATTTAGATACATCATTTAAATTAATTGCTAATTGTTTTGATGGTGCTGGTTTTGAAATTAGTTCATCTAAAATTATTAATTATACTTATTTGGCTCAAGGTTTAATTTCTTTTGATTACGAATATGTTAATCGTGATACTGTTAGGTTTATTGTTAAAAGTTTAGTTGATTATTCAAGTATTGTAATTTCTACAGATGGGTTTGGGTCGGATGCTTTAACTAATATGAATTCTGGAAATCAATTAAGTGATGGAACATTTCAATATGTATCCTTAGATTATTCAATTGAAAATTTAGCTGAGGGGAAATTTAATCTGTTTGCTGTAGCGTTTGATAATAGTATTGTTGATGGTTATATTGCAACTGAGTTTTTCATTGATAAAACTAAACCATTTGGTGGTTTAATTGTTATTGATTTAAATGAGAATGGAGAAGTTTATGATAAAACTTTTAAGTTAGATATTGAAGTATTTGATGAGTTGTCTGGTTTGGAGTTTGTTGATTTATATGTGACTGTTGATGGTAATGAAACTTTACTTGCAACTTTTAATGAATTTAATTATACTTTATACACTTCTGAATTTGGTGTTGAACTTGCAGAATTTAGTAATACAAATTTTTATGATGATGTTGAAGGTGGAACTTACTTGCGTACTTCTTTAATTTTTGGTGAAGCGATTTTAAATTCAGTTTATACTTTTAATTTAGTTGTAACGGATAAGGTTGGTCGTCAGTTTGTTGATGAAGATGTTGTAAAGTATGCTGATGGAATTTATTTAATTTTACTTGATTCAGAGAACGCTTTTGTTTATAATTCTGGATATGGTTGGTTAACTAAATCAACTGCTCCAGTTTTAAATTTTGATACTTCCAAAGTTGTTAGTTGTAATGTTAATTCTTTAGATGGGGATTATAGTTTTGAACTTGAGAGTGGAACTACTTTTAGTGTTGACTTATCAACTCTTGATGGTTTTGATTTGAATGCTTTAGGTGATGAGATTGATTTTGAAATTGAGTGTACTCGTGAACAAGGAACTTATACGTTTACTAAAACTTTATTTTTTAATGAAAAATTATTAGATTATGTTTTAGTTCCTGAGAATGGATTTTTAGTTAATGAAATTCCATATACTACTTTTGCAAATATTAAAAGTGTTGGACCTTTTTCAAGAATTAGTTGTGACTATTCTTATTTAGGAAATACTTATAGTGTACAAGTAAATGATTTAGGTAAAGAGATTAATTTGGATTTTACAACTGCAATTAGTGGAACACATTATTTAACTTTAGATTGTACTGATTCTGTTGGGAATTTTGGACCTAGTAAAACTTATGAGTTTGTTGTTGATGTGAATTCAGATTTAGTATTAGATGAGAGTAGTTTAGTTCTTACATCTTCAGATAATTACGAATCAAGATTAGATAGTTCAAATGATTTATTTATTCATTCAACTTCAAGTGTTGATTTAAGTTTTAATTTAAATAAGAAAGCTGTTACAAGTTGCGAGTATGGAATTAATCCTGTTGGTGGTGTTTTGTCTGGAGTTGTAAACTTTTTTAGAAATTTATTTGGTGTTGAGAGGTTTGCTGTTTATGCGACAACTCCGTACGAATATAAAGTTTATGGTTTAACTTTTGAAGGTGTTGAGTCTGAACTTGTAATTGTATGTGAGGATGAAACAGGTTCATCTATTTCAAAATCTTATGATGTTTACTTTGATAATTCTGATTTGGCTGTTTCTGTTGAGATGGGTGTTGAATAATTTTATTATTCTTTTATCTTGCTTTCACGATTGTCCATATTGTTCCAATAATAAACAATTTTAGTATGTCGAGATATGTATACTATAATCGACATACGAAAATTATTCATTCTTGAAAAAATCTGAAAAAGAAGTTTGAAAATTAATCGAAAATTGGCTTTATGTGTGGTCTGCTTTTTCGTTTTATGTTTTTTTGTATCTTTTACTTTTTTATTTCACACTTTCAAGTAATTCTTTGTACAATCCTTTTGTAAATAGTTTCCAACTTACAACTTTGTTCATTATTGATAGTTCTGTTGAGAGTATATATTCTCCAATTTGATTTTTAAATTCTTCAATTGTATCATTTAGTTCTTCTGGTGATTTTGCATTTAAATAAATTAGTAAATCGTATTCTCCATCAAATCTTGCAGCGTAAAATATGTTGTTTAATTCTTGAAATGGTTTCTCTAAAACTTTGTCTGGTGTTTGCGTGTTTAGTTTTATCATTAATGTGTATGCTGTGTATCCTATTTTTGTTGTGTCAATATTTATTCCAAAGTGCGTGATTACTTTATTTTCTATTAAGTTTAATATCTTATCTTTTACTGTTTTTCTATTTACATTTATTTTTTCGGAGATTGTTACTAGTGATTCTTGAGGATTGTCTGATAAAACATTTAATATCTCAATTTCTGTTCTTGATATTTTATATTCTTTATATTGCTCTGGATTTGGATAACTTTTAGAAGATAGTTCTTTTGAGAAAGAATAATTGCTTTTTTTTTCAATATGTACTTCTGTGTCAATGTCAGGGTTTATTGTATTAGATTCTAACTCGTATAGTCTTGTAAGTGTTGTGTAGTTTTGTACTTGGTGTTCACATAGTTCAAATAGTTCCGCTTTGATTTTGTTTAATTCGTGTGGTGATTTGATTTGTACCATTAGTTGGAGTTCGTATTTTCCTATGAATGTGTTTGCTCTGAGAATTTTGTCGTGTTTTTTTATTCTATCAAATATTTCTTGTTTATTTTTAATATTTGTTTTTAGTTGTATTAATATTTGATAATTTATGTATCCTAATACTCTTGAGTCAATATATAATACTGGGTTTACATAAATTTTTTGATTTTTTAAATTTTGTATTCTATACTTTATAGTATCTTTTGATAAGTTTACTAATTTACCAATTTCATTATCTGGTATTCTACAGTTTTGTGATAAAATGTTTAATATTTTTTTATCGATTTTGTCCATATGTATCTATATGTAACTTTATTTATATATTTTTGTTATTTTCTTACTAAATAAACCTTAATTTAGAACTTTGTATATTATTTGTTTAATTAGTATACATTTCGATAAAAATTAGTGGTTTAGGTTTTATATGTAATAAGGTACTACTATAGGTATGGAAACAAAAAAAACCCAAACTAAAAATATTGATACTAAACTTGAAACTGTTATGAAAATATCATTAGAAGAAAAAAAGAAACTAGGTTATAAATATCATGTTACATTAATGTGTTCTGGTAACGATACAAAGAATAAGAAATATTTAGCAGATGCTGAAGGGCTTGCAAAAGGTATTGCAAAACGTGATCATGTGCTTGTTAATGGTGCTTCAAACTTAGGTTTGATGGGAGTTACTGGTAGAGCTGCATATAAAGCAGGTGGTGAGGTGTATGGTGTTGGTTTAAATGATTATGAACCTAAGATTCATAAGTGGTTTACAAATTGGGATGGATATAGTACATATAATTATAGAATTAAACGTTTAACAGATTTAGGTGATGTATTTATTGCTTTAGCTGGTGGTCTTGGGACTCTTCATGAGATATTAGATGTTCATATTAATCAATTTTTAGGTAAAGAGACGAGACATGTAATTATTTTATCTCCTATGGCTGAACTTTATGAAAGTGTTTGTAATAATATTAAAGAAGAAGGTTTATACTGGGATAAATTACCTGAATTTATACATTTAGTTAAAGATTATAAGGAAGCTTTAGTTAAATTAGATGAGATTACAAAAAATTATGATAAGATTGGTTATGTTAATAAAACTTATTACCCTGTTATGACTTCTGATGGAATTTATAAACATCTAAAAGAAATGGATGAAAATTATGCTATACTTTTTTCAGGAATGAAACTTACTATTCATCCAGATGTATATCCTCCAAATAGATTTAGAAGTTCTTTAACTTTTGCTAAATATCTTACTAAAAAGTTATGTAGTAATAAAACTGTTTTTGATATTGGGTGTGGACCTGGTAATTTGGGTATTTTAGCTGCAACACATGGAGCAAAACAAGTAATAAGTGTTGATATTAATCCTGCAGCTGTTGCTAACACTAGGGAGAATATTAAAAATCTTAAATTAAAAAATATTGATGTAAGAGAAGGGTCTATATTTAATGCGATTGGTGATAAGAAAGCTGATTTAATTATCTTTCATCCACCATTTCATAAAGAAAAGGTAAAGGATAATCAAACAAAGTTAATGAATTGTGTTTCAACTAATGGTTATGAGGTATTAGATCTGTTTTTTGGTGATGTTGATAATTATTTAAAACCAAAGGGTAAAATCTATCTTGGGTTCTCAAATAAAGATATGTCTTCTTTAAAACATTTAGAAGTTTTGATGAAAAAATATAAAGTTAAGATGATTACACATGAATTTAAGGGAAGTAAAGCTGATTATCGTTTATATGAAATTACTAGAAAATAAATATTAATTCTTTAATATTTTTTATTATTATTATTTTGAGTTTTTAAGGTTTATATTCTACATTTTATAATTTAATTGTACTTTAAAGTTTATATTAATTCTTGTTTTTCTTATTGATTAATATATAAATTATAACTTTGTATATTATTTGTTGTATTTATATACATTTCGATGAAATTTGAGCATTTAGGTTTTATATATGTTTAGTTACTACTATAAGTATGGAAACAAAACAAAACCAACTTGAAAGTATTCTGGAGAAGATCTCAATTGTGAGAAATAATAGAAATAACGCTGGGAAATTAGAACTTATATCTGAACTTTCTAAAAATTTGACATATGGAAAAGTTAATCTTGATGATTTGGGTATGGGGAAACTTGTAATGTATATAAATAATGGTGAGATAAATTTAGCAACTGGAAATAGTGTTACTGATTATGTTTTATCGGAAAATAATATTCCTACAACTACTAGTACATTATCTGATATGGATGCAAAATTAACTCAAATTAATAAACTTACAGACGTGGTGGGATATCATGCTCATATTAATGTCTCTGAAAGTTCTAGGATGCTTGGAGGTGGTGCTTATATAAATTTAAGAGACAATAAAGTATTTGTTGGTTTATGTAGTGGTGATTATTTACATATGGATCAGGAATTATTAAAAAATTTATTGGCTGAAAATAATATTGAATTAATTACTAATGAAACTGCTAAGTTTTCTGATGAGACTATGGATGACTCTCTTTATCGTGGTATTTTTACTGGAATGGGAAGACAACTTAAAATTAATTATGGTCTATAAAATAGTTAAATAATTATTTTATTTATTTTATTTTTTCTAATTGTTTTTATTTCACACTTTCAAGTAATTCTTTATATATTCCTCTTGTGAATTGTTTCCAACTTAGAACTTCACCCATTATTGATAGTTCTGTTGAGATAATATATTCTCCAATTTCTTTTTTAATATGATTAATTGTATCATTTAATTCTTTTGGAGATTTCGCATTTAGATATATTAATAAGTTATATTCTCCTTCAAAGACTGCGGCGTAAAAGATATTGTTTAGTTCTTGGAATGGTTTTTGTAAGGCATTGTGTGGTGATTGCGTTTTTAGTTTTATCATTAATGTATATGTAATATAATCAAATTTTGTTGTATCAATATTTATTCCAAAATGAGTTATTACTTTATTTTCTATTAAGTTTAATATTTTATCTTTTACTGTTCTTCTGTCTATGTTTAATTTGTCTGCAATTGTGATTAGTGATTCTTGTGGGTTGTCTGATAGTATGTTTAATATTTCAATTTCAGTTTTAGATATTTTATATTCTTTATATTCTTCTAAATTTGGATAACTTTTATTCGTTAATTCTTTTGAGAATGAGTAGTTACTTTTTTTTTCAATTTTTGTATCGATGTCAATTTCTGGATTTATTGAATTAAATTCTAGTTCGTATATTCTTGTAAGTGTTGAGTAGCTTTGTACCTCGTGATTACACAATTCAAATAGTTCATCTTTTATTTTATTTAGTTCGTGAGGTGATTTGATTTGTACTATTAGTTGTAGTTCGTATTTTCCAATAAATGTGTTTGCCCAAAGAATTTTATCATGTTTTTTAATTTTTTCAATTATTTCTTCTTTGTTTGTAATGTTTGATTTTAGTTGTATTAGTATTTGATAATTTATGTAACCTAGCACTCTTGTGTCAAAGAATAGTAAAGCTTGCGTATATATGTTTTGATTTTTCAAATTATTAATTCTATATTTTATTGTATCTTTTGACAAATTTAGTGATTTTGCTATGTCGTTGTCTGGTATTCTACAATTTTGAGATAATATATTCAATATTTTCTTATCAATTTTATCCATATATGTAACTATGTACATTTATTTATATATATTTGTACGTTTATCTGAGTTTTGATGTTTTTGATTTTATATACATTTTATTGTAACTATTAGTTATCAAATGGAAAAAAATAAATTATTAGAAAAAGAAAATAGATTTCATGATGTAATTTCTACTTCACAAAAGAAACCGTGGTACTTGTTACTTGGTGTTTGGTTAGGTTTTATTATTGTAGTTGGGACAATGGCAGCAGGTGGTTCTTTGTCAACAATGGTTAATTTTAAAGATTTATTTATTCTAACTTTACTTGCAAATTTAATTCTTGGGGGTGTTGCAGGGATTTTTGGATATATTGGAGCAAAGTCTGGGAGAAGTTTTGCAAGTTTTGTAAATTTAATATTTCCTGGTACTTCTTCAAAGGTTGTATCTTTTTATGTCCCGTTGATTTTAGTATTTTGGTTTTCAGTTTTATCTTCAATTTTGGGGCAATATTTAGTTGGTTTTTTTGGATTTTCTGATGTGTGGATTATGCCGATTTCGATTGTGTTGTGTTTTGTTTTAAGTATTACATCTTATTTTGGAATTACTGCTTTAGGATATTTGAGTATTGTTGCTGTGCCGTTCATTATGGGATTAATTGGATACTCAGTTATGAACTTTGTTTTACCTACATTTACAATGACTTCACAACTTGGAAATTTTACTATGGTGAATACAGTTTTAGGGATTATTGTAAGTACTTGGATTATGGGTGCAACTATTAACATTTTAGATATTACTCGTTATGCAAAGACTCCAATGATTGGTGGGTTGATTGCATTTTTTGGAATTGTTTTAGGGAATTCTTTTAATATTTTAATTGGAGCGTGGGCTGCACTTGTAGGTGGAACTTCGGATCCTGCACAATTGTTGATTGGTTTAGGTTTACCGTTTTTTGGATTTTTATTAGTGATTTTAAATATCTGGACAACTAATGATAATAATATGTATTCATCTTCTGTTGGGATGGCGAATGTTTTATCAATTTCAAGAAAGAAGTCAGTTTTATTTCTTTCATTTTTTGCTGTGTTGTTTGTAGTGTTTGGAGTTTCAGGTATTAATAATATTATGCAAGCAATTTTGGTTATGGGTAGTACTGCTCCAGCTTTAGGTGCTGTTGTGTTGTCTGGTTATTTGTTAATGAATAAATTTGAAAATTTTAAATTCAATTCTTTGTTTGGTTGGGTAGCATGGATTATAGCATCTGGTGTTGGAATTTACTTTGAAGGTTTAGTTGGAATTGTTGTAGCGTTTGTACTATCACTTGCGATTCATTATAGTTTGAGTAGTTATTTTGTTGAGGTTGTTTAGGATGAGTTTAAAAAAAAGTAAAAATAAACGTATAGGGAAACTTTTGGAATTAGGATCTAAAACTAGTTGTGATGGTCTTTTAAGGATACTTAATAATAAAAATAATTTCATTAAATTTTTAACTTCGCTAGGACGTGGTATATTATTTAATTTTGGGAAATTTGGTGGATTTGGAGCAAAGAAACTTGATAAAACTAAACAATCTCAAGGAATTTTAGCAGATTATATTTTTGAATCATGTGGTGATTATGGAAAATATGCAATCAAAATTGAAAATTCTTATGATGACTCTGGTATTTACACAGTTGAAATTGAAAATTCATATAATGGGTCAGGTGGGTATGCGAAACATATAACAAATTCATATAATTATTCGGGAATGTTTTCAGATTTTATTCATTGTTCTGATGATTCTTCTGGTATGATGGCAAAATTTATTGAGGAATCGCGAGGATGGTCTGGACGTGTTACAACTTTTATTGGGGAGTCATATCGTAGATCTGGATTCAATGCAAAATATATTGAAAAAGCAAATGAATATTCTGGTTCTCTTGCGGATTTTATTAAGGAATCATTTGATGTGTCTGGTTGTGAGGCATTGTTTATTGAGAATTCATATAATAACTCTGGTTTTGGTGCAAAAGAAATATGGATGGCGCGTGGTGTGTCTGGAGAAGGAGCGATATTAATTCATAATAAATATCAATTAAATGAACTAAATAAACTATGTACTAACTCATCTCATTTACTTGAGAATTGATTTATTCGATAAACTTTATAAACTTAGAATTATTTTTTTTATTATCAAACTATGTTTATTGATATCATTTTACTGTGATATTAATTTAGGATGATGCTTGTAGCGATGCAAGTTTATACCCGAAAAATGGCAAGAACACATGCAAGAGTTGCAGGAAAGTCCGGTTCAACAAGACCTGTTGACGCGGATTTATCCTTTGTAACTATTAAAGAGAAAGAAGTTGTGAAAATCATTTTAGAAATGGCTAAAAATGATATTAAACCATCAATTATTGGTTTAACTTTAAGAGATCAACACGGATTACCTTCAGTGAAAGCTTTATGTGGGAAATCAATTACAGCAATTTTAGCTGAAAATGATATGACTGCAAAAATGCCTGAAGATTTATTTTTATTAACTGTAAAGGCTGATAAAGTAAAGAAACACTTAGGAAATAATAAGAGAGATACTCACAATACGAGAGGATTTAACTTAATTACAGCTAAGATTAGAAGACTTGCTAAGTACTATAAAAATACTGGTAAAATTGAGTCAGGGTGGAATTATAAATAAAAATGGCAAAAATTGCAATTAAATCCAAAGTAAAGAAAGTAAAGAGAAAGTTTCCAGTTGAAATCGTTGCTCCTGAATTTTTAAATTCAAAGAAAATCGGTTCATCAATGGTTACAGATTTAAATAAATTAGTTGGTAAAACAACAAAATTATCTATGATGTACATTACTGGCTCAGTTAAAAATCAAAATGTTAGATTAACTTTTAAGATTACTGAAGTTGCGTCTGGTTTAGCTAAGACTCAATTATCAAACTATCAACAAATTCCATATTATTTAGGAAGACATATTAAAACTACAACTAACTTAGTTGAAGATTCATTTGTTGTTACTTCAAAAGATGGTTTAAATGTTAGAATTAAACCTTTTATTGTTACAAAGCAAGCTGCATCTGGTTTAGTTAAATCAGTTATTAGAAACCAAACTAAAAAAATTATTGCTGAAGAATTAGCTAATAAAACATACGATCAATTTATGAACGAAGTTATTGGTGGAAAAATCCAAGTTGGATTTAGAAATACTTTGAAGGCTATTTTACCTTTAAAGGCTTTTGAGTTTAAGAAAATTACATTAGAATAAATATTCTCTTGTTTTTTGTAATTATTTAATAATTTAATTGTTACAGTAAACAATGAATTTAATTTGAAATAAATTCAAATTAACTTTATCGTTTGGCGTATAGTTACTCACATTTTAAATATTTTAATTTGTGTGCCACTATAAATTATTACAAATTCTTTTATAGTCATTTTTGTGACTATATAATATACAAATTAAAAAATGGAAATTATTGAACAAACTATTGAAGGTACAGATTTAAAGATTGTAGTTGATTCTAATGAAGAGTCTTTATTTTCTTTATTAAAAGCATACATGGAGCCTATGGCTGATGTTGAAGTAGTGGGACATTATAAACCTCATCATTTAGTTGATAAAACTGAATTTTTTTTAAAAGTTAAAAAAGGAGATGCTTTAAAAGTTTTCAAGAAAGCTTTAGCAACTATTAAAAAGGACTTAGCCTCCAAAAAGGTTAAATAATTTTATTTTTTAAATGGCAATTGTTGGATTTAGTTTTTCAAAGATTGATGCAATTCAAAATAAGTCTAAGGTAACTGGACAAATTGAAATTTCTCATAATGTAACTATTGATTCTGTAGTTGCTACAAAGTTAAATGTTGGTTCTGGAACAAATGATGTTTTAAGTATTAATTTTACTTTCTCAGTAATTTATGGTTCAGATTTAGGTCATATTAAATTATCTGGTGATGTTGTATATGGTGATACTCCAGAGATTGTGTCCGAAACTGTTAAAGGTTGGGATCATAATAAAAAATTAAATGATTTAGTTAATTCTGTTGTTTCAAAGTTTATTTATACTAAAGGTATAATTAAATCTTTAGAACTTTCAGATAATTTAAATTTACCTGCTCCAATTCCTGTAGTTCCTACTGGGATGTTTGAGAAAAAGAAATAATTTTAATTAATTATTTTAATTTATCTAGTTTATTATTTATTTTTTTGAGTTTTATTTTCTTATATTTATTTGAAATTTTCTTTATTTTGTTATTTTCTTTAATTTTGTTGTATTTTTAGTGCTTGAGGTGTCCTATTATATATACTTTTCTATGTCAAATAACAATATTTATAAAGGGATAAGAATTAAATTAAATATCCTAGATGCGTATTGCGTATTTATGAGTTGACCGAAAATAGCTCAACGGTAGAGCGGTCGACTGTAGATTCCTTTAGATAGGTTCCTTGTGGAACTTATATGATATTGAGACAGTCACCACTTACACTCTCGAAGCAGTAATCGACAGGTTCCCGGTTCAAATCCGGGTTTTCGGACTTGGACGGTGTCAACTTATAGTTAAAGGAAGGTCATGAGCGTTTGCCCGAATGGTGTAGTCCGGCCCATCATTTCACCCTGTCACGGTGAAGACCCGGGTTCAAATCCCGGTTCGGGCGCTCTTTAGCCTAGTTCCAATTTATTGGAGTCTAGGCTTTTTTCAATATAATATATATTGAGTTGTTAGCTCAGTCTGGTTAGAGCACTGGACTTTTAATCCAGGTGTCGCGGGTTCGAATCCCGTACGACTCGTTTTGAACAATGAAATCGCTTCAAAGTTCACGCCGTTATTTTGCGCGAAATACTCGGTTAGATTCTAAATTTTATACATAATGTTAATTTATTATTTATGTTGGTTTAGTGTCGAAAAATTAGCTAGTTACAAATACAAATGGGACAACAAATTAATTTTCTAAAAGTTGATCACAGAAAAATTTCTGATGATGAAGTAAAAGCAATTCTTGAAAAATATTCTTTAAGTGGTGTATTAAAATTACCTCGTATTAAGTTTAAAGATAAAGGATTAGTAGATTTAGAAGATATTTCTTTAGGTGATGTTATTGAAATTTCTAGACAAAGTTTTGCTGGAGAAAGCAAATATTATAGAGTGGTGGTAGAATAAAAATGGATAATTCTTTTGATTATAAACCGGTACTGAGATCTTACTTTAAAGATAAGTCAGTAGTAGAAAGTCAAGTACGATCATATAATAATTTTATTAACATGGGTGTTAGAAACATTATTATGGGATTCGATAGAACTAAAGTTCCAGAATATTTATTGGAAGTTTATGATGAAGTAAATTTAACTATTGGTGATACTTGGTTAGGTACTCCAGAGTATATTGAAGTAGATGGGTCTATCACGGCTTTAACTCCTCAAATTGCTCGTCAAAGAGGTCTTACTTATTCAGCTCCTTTATTTATGAAAGTTGCAACAACAATTGGGACACAAAAAGAAGAGTTTGATGTACAAATTGCTAAAATGCCAATTATGCTTAAATCTGAAAAATGTGTACTTCATGATAAATCATTTGATGAATTAATTGATTTAGGAGAAGATCCTTATGAACCAGGTGGATATTTTGTTGTAAACGGTACTGAAAAAGTTATTGTTTTGATGGAAGATTTAGCTTTAAATAAGTTCTTTATTGAAAAGGTTGCGGACGGTTATTCTGGACGTATGTTTTCAGAGAGAGGTGTTTACAAAAGTTTACAAGAAATTTCAAAAATTAAAGATGGTAGTTATACATATACTTTTGGAAATTTCAAAAACATTCCAATTTTCTTATTAATTAAGGCTTTAGGAATTACTAGTGATAGAGATATTGTTGAATTAACAAGTATTACTGATGCGGAAGTTATTTTCCAAATGTCAGAATATTCTGCAGTTTCAACAACTGAAGAAGCGATTGAATTATTGAGTAAAAAATTCAACTTAGTAGGTTCTGCTAAGGAGAAGGGAGATAGAGTATCATTTTATCTGAACAATTTTGTAATTCCACATGTTGGAATTCTTGATGAAGATAGAATTTCAAAAGCAAAATTAATTTGTAAATTATTTAAACGATATTATACTGTTTCCACTACAAATGGAAATACTGATGATAAAGATCACTTTGCAAATAAGAGAGTTAAGTTAACAGGACAATTATTTGAACATTTATTTATTAATAATTTTTCAGATTTAATTGTTGATATTTTAACTAACTTTCAAAGAATGATTAAAAGAGGTAGATTTTCATCTATGAAGATTATCATTCGTGAACAATTATTATCACAAAAGATTAACTCAGCATTAGCTATGGGTACTTGGTCTGATGGTCGTAAAGGTATTTCACAATACTTAAAGAGAGGAAATTATTTTGATATGCTTTCTCATCTAACTAGAGTTGTGTCACCTTTATCAACTTCACAAGAAAATTTCTCAGCAAGAGAATTACACGCTACACATTTCGGTAGATTATGTCCAGTTGAAACACCTGAAGGTCATTCAATTGGTTTACGTAAAAATTTAACTTTAATGTCCACAGTAACTTATGTACAACATGGGAATGATGATGGATTATTTGATAAATTAGAGGGGTTTGGATTAAATAAATAAAATGGTACAAATTGATGTATATATGAATGAAATTTATAAAGGACAATGTCCAAATGGAAAATCATTTGTTGAAAATTTTAAAAAGTCAAGAAGAGCAGGGGAAATTTCATCTGATTTAAATATTAGATTTGATTCTTCTGTTGAATCAATTTATATTGAAGGTTCACCTGGGAGAGTTAGGAGACCAGTAGTTAGAGTTGAAAAAGGTAAAGCTTTAATTACAGATGATGTAGTATCAAAAATTACATCTGGTGAGTTAGGTTATGATGATTTAGTTGCAACTGGTATTATTGAATATTTAGATGCTTTAGAAGAAGAAGATTGTTTAATTGCAATGTACACTTCACAATTAACTGATGATCATACACATGTTGAGTTATCACCTATTTTAATGTTTGGATTAAATACTGGAACTGTTCCATTTTCAGATTATGATGAGCCTAGTCGTTTAATGAGAGGTCAAAAGACTATTAAGCAAGCTGTTGGTACTTATACTTTAAACTTTTTAAATAGAAAAGAAACTGATAGAAATGTTTTAATTAATCCTCAAAAACCATTAGTTGGTACTTTTACTTATGATTTATTAGGATTTGAAAAACATCCAGCAGGTCAAAATTTAACTGTTGCGATTATGAGTTATGAAGGATATAATATGGAGGATGGTATTATTTTAAATCAGTCTTCTGTTGAAAGAGGAATGCAAAGATCTTTTTATTATAAAAATCACACGTCTTCTGAAGTTAAGTATCCTGGTGGGTTACAAGATAGAATTGGTTTACCAAATTCTGAACTTAAAGGTTACAGAATGGAAGAAGATTATAGATATCTTGAAGATGATGGAATTATTTATTTAGGTCAAACTGTTGGTGCTGGAGATGTAATTATTGGAAAGATTGCTCCACCTAGATTCATTGAAGAAATGGAAGGGTTTGGACAAATGGTTAATTTAAATATTGATTCATCTTTAGCTTTACGTGAAGGAGAAGCTGGAGTTGTATCTTCAATTTTTATTTTTGAAAATAATTCAGGGGATAAAGAAACTAATGTTTTATTACGTTCTCAAAGAAGTCCAATTGTTGGTGATAAATTCGCTTCAAGACACGGACAAAAAGGAGTTATTGGTGGAGTTATTCCAGGTGTTGATATGCCTGTTACTCAAAACGGTACAACACCGGATTTGATTTTTTCCCCACATTCAATTCCAGGACGTAAAACTGTATCTCACGTTATGGAAGTTTTAGCTGGAAAAGTTGCTGCTTTAAGTGGTGAGTTTATTGATGCTAATCCTTTTGATGGACAAAGTGAAGAAGAATTACGTGCTCAATTAGCTGAGTATGGTTTATCTAAATCAGGAACTGAAATTATGTTTGATCCTAAAACTGGGAAAAGAATGGAAGTTGAAGTTTATGTTGGTTCATTATATTATTTAAGATTATCTCATCAAGTAGCTAATAAAATTCAAGCCAGAGGAACTGGTCCTGTACAATTATTAACTAGACAACCTGCAGAAGGAAGAATGAGAGGAGGAGGTCTGAAATTAGGAGAGATGGAAAAGGATGCATTATTGTCTCACGGAGCCGCTCTTTTATTAAAAGAAAGATTTTCATCAGATCAAACTACTGCTTTAATTTGTAGTGAGTGTGGTTATTTAGGTGATCCTTACTTATTTAATTATAAAAGTAAATGTCCAATTTGTAATACTACAACATTTAATGAAGTAGAGATTGCATATGCATTTAAGTTACTAATGAATGAATTAAAATCATTAGGAGTGAATCCAACTTTTGGAACAAATGATAGGTTTTTCGATTAAAAATGGTAGCAAAAAGAATTATTAAACGGATTAATGAGGTAAGATATTCAATTTTATCTCCAAAAGATATTACTAAACAAAGTGTGGTTAAAGTAATTACTCCAGAAATTTATGATAAGTATGGTTTTCCTGTAGAAGGAGGATTAATGGACTTACGTATGGGAGTTATTGAACCAGGTTTAGGGTGTAAGACTTGTGGTCAATCATATAAAAATTGTGAAGGTCACTTTGGACATTTAGAGATTGCTAGACCAATTTTAAATGTTAATTTTGTAGATGATATTTACATGACTTTAAGATGTACTTGTCAAGAATGTTACAGAATTATGATTGGTGAGGATAAATTACCTGAGTTAAATGCTGAATTTAGAAAACAAAAAAGAGAACTTGGACCTGAGAAGTTTCAAAAGTATCAACAAAAGTTTTTATTAGCTTTATCAAAGGTTAAGAATTGTCCACATTGTGAAGGAAAACAAGAGACTATTAAATTAGATAAGTCTAGTGTTTTTACTTTTACTCAAGGAGAAAAAAAGAGATTATTAACAACTGAAATTCGTTTTAGATTTGAAAATATTCCTGAAGCAGATTTATTTTTATTAAGAATAAATAATTGTAGACCTGAGTGGTTGGTTATGACTACATTACCAATTCCTCCTGTTTCAATGCGTTCAACTATTACGTTACAAAGTGGACAAAGATCTGAAGATGATTTAACACACAAGTTAACTGATATTATTCGTACTAATCAAAGATTACATGAGCATTTACTTGTAGGTGTTCCTGAAGCGATTATTGAAGATGTTTGGGATTTATTACAATATCACATCTCAACTTATATGGATAATACAATTCCAGGATTACCTCCTGCTCGTCACAGAAATGGAGATGCTTTAAAATCTATTGCTGAGAGAATTAAGGGTAAGAAAGGTTTAATTCGTAACAATTTAATTGGAAAACGTGTAAATTATTCAGCTCGTACTGTTATTTCACCAGATCCTAAGTTAAGATTAAATGAAGTAGGTGTTCCTTATGAAGTTGCTAAGAAATTAACAATTCCTGAAACAGTTACTGAGTCAAATTTAGAATATTTAAGAAGTTTAGTTAGAACTGGACCTTTAGGATATCCTGGGGCTACATACTTAAAAACTAAAATTGGACATAAGAAAACTATTGTTCCTGAAATTACTGATTTATTAGCTGATGAACTTGAACCTGGTTGTATTGTTGAGAGACATATGCTTGATGGTGATTCTGTTATTTTTAACAGACAACCTTCATTACACAAATTATCAATGATGGGTCATGTTGCAAAGATTTTACCTATTAAAACTTTTGCTATTAATCCTGGTGTTTGTGCTCCTTATAATGCAGATTTTGATGGTGATGAAATGAATTTACATATGCCTCAAACTTTAGAAGCTCGTCAAGAAGTTGAAAGATTAATGGATGTTAAACATCAATTAATTTCACCAGCTTCCGGAGATGCTGTTATTGGATGTATTCAAGATAGTATTACTGGTTTATATGTTTTAACAAGAAATAAAAATACTTATTCACGTGAAGATGCGATTGAGTTATTATTTTCAATTGGATTTAATGATTTATCAAAGATGAATTTTAAAACTGATAAAGTTACTGGTGCTGAAATTTTTTCAACTATTTTACCTGAGGGGGTAAACTTTGTTGGTGAATCTAAGTCTGGAAATGTTAAAATTAAAAATAGTGTTTTAGTTGAAGGAGTTATTGATAAAAAATTAATTGGAGATGGAGGTGGTGTTTTATTACGTTATCTACATAAAAATTATAATGCTGATACTGTTTTAGATGTAGTAAATTATATGTTTAATTTAGGAATTCAAGTTTTAAAGAAGAAAGGGTTTACTGTTTCAATGCAAGATTTTGATGTTTCAAAAGAAATTGTTAATGGTGTTGATAAAATTAATAATACTGTATTTAAAGAAATTGATAGTACTATTTCAAGTTATACTTCTGGTAAATTAGAAAGAGTAACTGGTTTAACTTCTAAACAAACTTTTGAGTTAAGTGTTTTACAAAAATTAAATGCGATTCGTGATGAGTCTATGAAAATTGTAAAGGCTGAATTAGATAGTGAGTCTGGAACTATGCTGATGGTAGATTCAGGAGCTATGGGTAAAGTTTTATCTATTGTTCAAATGCACGCAGGAGTTGGTCAACAATCCTTACGTGGTTCACGTTTAACTAGAGGTTTTGCAAACAGAACTTTATCACAATTTAGAGAACATGATTTAGGTCCTGCTGCAGGAGGATATATTAAATCTTCATTACGTAAAGGTTTACAACCTCACGAAGTTTTCTTTGGTTGTATTACTGGAAGAGATGGTTTAATGGATACTGCTTTGCGTACTCCTAAGACTGGATATTTATATAGACGTATGGCAACTGCAATGCTCGATTTAGTTACAAGAGAAGATTTATCTGTTCGAAATGAGAATGGTGTAATTGTTCAATTTAGATATGGTGATGATGGTATTGATGTATCTAAGACTGTGAGTGGTAAGTTTGATGTGAAGTCAATTGTGGATAATGTTATCGGAGGAGATAATTAAAATGGTTAAAGAAAATAAATTAGTTACAAAATTTAGAGAAGAGAATAAAGATTTTCCTCAATATATTTTAGATGAAGTTACAAAGCATCTACCTTCAAAGGTTACTGATGCTAATGTTAAGAAAATTTTAGTAAAAATTGCTGAAGAATATGAAGATTCTTTAATTTCTCCATACGAAGCTATTGGTGTAATTACTGCGCAATCAGTTGGAGAACCTTCAACTCAAATGACTTTAAATACATTTCACTTTGCAGGTGTTGCATCTTCAAGTGTTCAAGGACTTCCAAGATTAATTGAGATTTTAGATGTTAAGAAGAATTTAGAGAGTCCTCAAATGAGAATTCATTTAACTGAAAAGTTTAATAATGAAGCTTCAGTAAAATTAGTTGCTGGTAAAATTAAGGAAACTAAATTAGTTGAGATTGCATCTTCATCTGATATTGATACTGAAAATAAAAAGGTTACAATTAAATTAGATATGAAAGCTTTAAAGAAATTTGATTTAGAAGCTGAAGCTATTATTTCTTATTTAGATAGAAAGATTCGTAAAGATTCCGAAATTGTTGATGGTAAAATTTTAGAAGTTAAAGGAACTGCAACTTCAGGGTTAAAGGATTTAATGGGTCTAAAAGAACTTGCTTATAATTCAATTGTTTATGGAATTAAAGGTGTTTCAGATGTTAATTTAACTAAAACTGATGGTGAGTATTTAATTACTACTCAAGGAATTTCTTTAAAGAATGTAAAGAAAATTGAGGGTGTTGATGTTGATAGATTATTTTGTAATGATATTAATGAAATTTTTGATACTTATGGAATTGAAGCTGCAAGAGCTTTAATTATTAATGAATTGATGGAAGTAGTTAATTCACAAGGTTTATCTGTTAATGAAAGACATGTTCTTTTAATTGCTGATGCTATGTGTTATATTGGTGAACCTAGAGGAATGACTCGTTATGGAATTGTTGCTGATAAATTAAATGTTTTAACTAAAGCGTCTTTTGAGACTGCTTTAAAGCATATTAGTAAAGGTGCAATTATGAATGAAATTAATCCTTTAACTTCAATTACAGAGAATATTATGACTAATCAAATGGTTAATGTTGGAACTGGTATTCCAAAGGTTGCTGTTAAACCTAGAGCTAAATAATTTTTAATAAAAATTATTTAATTTATTTTAATTCTAAATTTATATTTTATTACTTATAATTATATTATTTTATTGTAATTTATTTTCTTGTAGTGTGGGTTTGCAACTTTCATTAAATATTGTTTATCTAATTGGGTCCTATCTAATAATAGTGCTTTATTTACTGTGTCTTTGAAGTAATCTGCTGAATCTGCAATTTGTAATATCATTCTTAGTCCACCTATTATGAATCTTTTTCTGATCTCGTCATCTTCTAAAGTAGATTTATCTATATTAAATAAATTAAAACAGTCTTCTTTATTATTATTATATATTATTTTTTTTAAATCTAATTGAAAATTATGTAACTCAGAGCTATTGAGTTCACTATATTTTGTAGCACATATTCCTTGTAGTGTATCGTAGAGTAAATTTCCATATTCAATCTGTTTTTCTTTTGTCTTAATTGAGTCGTGTATTACGTGTATTATTGATTTCTGTAACTTTTTTGAATATTTTTTATCTGTAATTTTTTTAGTTGCAAAATTTCTTTCATTTCCTAACAAATACAATTCTCCTAGTAGAAATAAATTTTTGGTATTTTGATTACTATTTAATTCATGTAATTGGTGACACATTTGTGTTATTTGTGCATATTTTTCAACAGTAGTTAATTTTTTGTTCATATCTTCTTTTTCTTTTATTGGATTTTCATGAGTTAGAATTGCTTCAAGAACACTAGTATCCTTAATGTTAGCTTTTTCAAGTATTATCTTACTTATTTTTGGGTGGTCTCTTTTGTGATTTATATTATTAATCTCGGGTTGTGTATGTCCAATTTCTGAAAATGATAAAACTAATCCTAATTGTGTTAGTTCTGATTCTTTACATCCGATTAGTCTTCCAATATTCATTCCAAAAATTAGTTGTGTTAGTGTTTCATTGTATTTATCTTTATTTTTATTGTAGTATGTGCTTAAAGTTTCATATAATTGTTCGGGTATTGATTCGGAAGCTACAAATTCTTCTATTAATTTTTTAGTTTCATTAAGGTCTAAGTTTGTTAAAGTTGGCTCATTTGAAATTATTTCTTCAATTTGTGATGTTATTTGTTTAGGAGTTAATAGATCAAATTCAACTTTATTTTCAGATTCAGGTGGTTTGAGATTAAATTTTAAATTTATACTTTTTTTTACCATATTTAATTGTTACTACTATATTAAAATATAGAATTTTATTGTTTATAAATCTATTTAATTTGTTTATTCTTTTTTTAATTTTTAATTTAGATGAATAATTTTTATAAGTATATTTTAAATTATTATTTTATGTTTAATGGTATTATATTTAACAAAAATTCACATTATGGGATTTCTAAACCAGATAAAATCTTTTTTTCAGAAAATTCAATAATTTCTGAACAAGGTTTAATTTCGTTAGAATTGGATAATTGTTTTTATTTATATGAGTCAAAAGGGAAAACTTTAGTTTTTGATATTAATTCTAAAAAACGAGTTTTTTATGGGAATTTAAAGTTAGATAAAAGTTTAGATTTTGTTTTGGATTCTTCTTCTTATTCTTTACATAGTTTGGTTAAAAGAGGTATTTTACGAGACATTAGTTTGTTTGATGCTTTTGAGAATTTACATATTTTAGATGATTTTATTAGTTCTTTGAATTATTTGTCTCATGATAGTTTTAAGAGTCATCCTCGTTTAAATTTATTGGAATTTTTAAAAGTTTCAGGTTTAAATGCACCTTTAAAATATGAATTTTCACGTATTTTATCTGACAAATATTATGTCTTAACTAGATACGGTTCAAAGTATTTGTATATGGTACATAATAAAATAAATTCTTTTGAGATGAGAACGTTACATAAATTACCTTTAAAATAATTTTTTTTATGAAAATGTTATTAGTCATTTTCGATACAAGGTATCGATAAATTGATATTCACATCACATCAAGGAATCGAAAATTTCTAATCCTTTGTAAAAATTACAAAGTAATGTGTGGTGGAACATTTTGAAATAACATTTTCATTATTTTATACTTTTATGAAAATGTTATTTCAAAATGACAAATTATATTTATAAGCCTAAATTGTGATTTTTTAATTAGATTAAACTATGGAACGACAACATTTCACAAAAACTGAAGATTTTAACGAGGCTATGGCTAAGTTTCCACATTTGAAAGCGTATGTTGATAAAGTTTCACAGAATGAGGGAGTTCCAGAATTTCATATATCACTTGATAGGTCAATGCGTTCGTTGGAATTTCCTAATATTATTTATCCAATTGGAGATCCTATTTTTATTCATATTTCTCGTGGTGTTGAGAGGGGTGCTATTGTGTCTAATGCTATTATGCCTGAGATGAATTCTGATGAAAAAGATTTTTATAATTCAATTTTAGATAGAATTATTGAAATTGCTCATACTGCAAAAATTCCAAAAACTATGGAGGAATTACGTGAAGTTTTAATTTCTTTATACAATGAGGTGGTTGAGGTTTCTGATAGAGAAGAAAAAGTTAATTTTTTGAATTTACTTGGTAAAAAAATTAAGTTGACTGCTAAACAACATGAGTTAATTTTATTTCATTTGGTTAAGGATAGATTAGGTTATGCTAAACTTGAACCGATTTTACGTGATATATATATTGAAGATATTAGTTGTGTTGGTGTTGGAAACATTTGGATTATTCATAAAATTTTTGGGTCTATTAAAAGTACTGTTGAGTTTGAAGATGATTTGGAACTTAATAAATATGTGGTTGAGGCGAGTGAACGTGTTGAACGTCCTGTGTCTGAAGCAACACCAATTGTAGATGCTATTATGGGAGATGGGTCTCGTGTGAATTATATTTATTCTAGAAAGATTTCACTTGGAGGGTCTTCTTTTACTATTCGTAAATTTAATGAAACTCCTGTGTCTGTTCCTATGCTTGTGAATTGGGGAACTTGGTCTGCTGAGATGGCTGGGTATTTATGGCTGTGTTTAGAAAATGGTGCATCGATGTTTGTTTGTGGGGAAACTGCTTCAGGAAAAACTACAACACTTAATGCAGCAACTACTTTTATTCCAATTGATCATAAAATTTATTCAGTAGAAAATACTCCTGAACTTACTGTTCCTCATCCAATTTGGCAACATCTTGTAACTCGTGAGTCTGGGGAAAAAACAGATGTTACAATGTTTGATTTATTAATTGCATCGCTACGTTCTCGTCCGGATTATATTATTGTAGGTGAGATTCGTGGAAAGGAGGCAAGTGTTACTTTTCAAGCTATGCAAACTGGTCACCCAGTAATGTCTACTTTTCACGCAGGGTCTGTACACTCTATGATTCAACGTTTAACTGGAGATCCTATTAATATTCCAATGTCGTTTATGGATAATCTAAATATTGTTTTAATTCAAAGTGCAGTGTATGTTAATGGTAAAGTTGAGAGACGAGTTTTATCTATTACTGAACTTGTAAAGTATAGTGATGAGGTTAAGAAAATTTTAACAAGAGAAGTATTTTTATGGGATCCTTTAAAGGATAAACATAATTTTCGTGGATTATATAATAGTCATATTTTAGAAAAAAAGATTGCTCCACATATCGGACTTAAAGATCCTCGTGAGATTTATGAAATTATGTTTAAAAGAGCAAAAATTATTAAAGCGTTATGTGAGAGTGGAATTGAGAATTATTTTGAAATTGTTGAGATTTTATCTAAATATAGACGGGATGGTGAACGAGCTCTTCCGTTTAAGGTGTGAGGTTTTAAACTGTGAACTCCAAGACTTTAGCTGCTTTAGGATTATCGGATTTTAAAACTTATATTTTAAAATATTTTTTACCTATTTTTTTATTAGACGTTTTAATTTTGTTAATTTTTGTTTTAGGGTTTGATAATACTTATGCGAAGATGCTTGGATATTTTGTTTTTGTTTGTGTTTTTGTAACTTTGTTTGCGTATCCAATTATGATTATTGATGCTCAGACACGTGATATTGAAGAGAACTTACATTTTTTTATTACTTATGCGGGGGCGTTGTCTACAGTTAATCTGGAGCGTAAGGAGTTGTTTACAGATTTGTCGGAGAAAAAAAGATATAAGGAGATATCTAATATTTTTCGTAAATTAATTTATTTAGTTGAAACTATTAAAGTTGATTTTGCATCTGCTGCATATAAAGTTTCTTCAATTTTAAATACTGAACATTTTGCGAGATTTTTAGAACGTATGGGAATTGCACTTTCTTTTAATGCAAATATTGGAAGTTTTTTAATTGGGGAGCAAAGAGTTTTAATGCGCGCCTATGAAAATGTTTATGTTGAAGGTCTTGAAAGAATCCGTACAATTCAAGATTTATTTGTATCACTTGTTTTAGCTTTTAGTTTTGCTCTTGCAATTGTTTTATTACTTCCTTTTTTAACTGGTGTTGATTCAGTTATTTTTTTACAATTTGGGTTAATTACTATTGTGTTTTTAGATATGGTTTTACTTGTTATGGTGAAATTCTTTTTACCTGCTGATAAATTGTATCATGATTTAGGTATGGAGCCTGGACGTGTGAAGTGTTGGATGAGTTTTGGTTTTTCTGCAATTATTGCTTTATTTGTATCTCCTTTTATATTATTAACAGATGTGCCTTTTATGATGAAACTTGCAATTATTATGACTCCATTTGTATTCACTGGGATGTATGCTAGTTATCAAGAGAAAAAAGTTAAAAATCGTGATGTTTTATTTCCAGCATTTATTCGTTCTCTTGGAGATGTTCATCAATCAAAAGGAGGTACACTTACAACGACAATTGAAACGTTATTACCACACAATTTTGGTATTTTAGACTCTATGCTTGAGAGATTATATAAAAGACTAAAAATTACATCTGATAAGTTTACTTCTTGGTTTTATTTTTCAAAAGAATCAGGTTCTGCATTAATTGCTGAATTTACAGATATTTTTATTACTGTTGTTTATCGTGGAGGGTCTGCAGCGATTGCTGGTGAAATTGTTTCAGATAATATGGAAAAAATTAATGGACTTCGTGATCAAAAATTAGAATTTGCATCAACGTTACGTGGAAATGTTTTTGGAACTTTTTTTGGTCTTGCTTTAACAATTTATATTTCTCAAATGGTTGCAGTTTTATTGATGGAAGTTTTTACTTCTTTAACATCAGATTTAACTGGTGCAGCTCTTGATTTACTTGCTGGAATTTTTCCAACTTCGATGGAAACTGATTCAAGTGGAGCGTCTATGTATATTGCTTTAATTTTATTAGTTCATGCAACAATTTCAGCATATATTGTGAAAGATGTTGATGGTGGGAATAAATTAGCTATGTTTCAAGATTTAGTTATTATGCTGTGGATTGGTGCTGTTTTAGAATTTGCAATTATCTCTATGTCTGGTTCCTTTTTTACTTAAATAATTAAAATTTAACTATATTGTATTGTTGTTGTGTTTTTGGTTTATATTCTTGACTCCAATTAAAAATTTTTTCTTCAGTTACCTCGTCATCGAATTTAGGGTTATATGTTACTACGACTGGACTTGTATTAAATTCTCCTAAAAAATATTCGTTAGGTAATTTTGAATTAAATTTATAATATATAAATACTTGTATTGCTTTTTGTAAATTTTGATGATCTCTAGTTTCTATGTCTAAATTTTTAATTTGGTTATTTTTAATTTGATGATATATATGTATATGTGATTCTGAGTATGGTATATCTATTGGTTTTATTACTTGTGTTTTAGAATTGAGTGGGAGCATACCTAGGAGTTTCATTAAATTGGGAGTAGTTGAGACTTCAACTCCTATTTTTCTTTTATTTAAACCAAGTATTGACATATATTTCATTATACTTAATGTTTATATTTTATCTTTATAAATTTTCTTTACTGTTATTATACAAATGCATCCTATTCAAGTAACTGATTATTTAATTTTTTCCATGTCTTCAACTAAAAACTCACTTTTTCCAATCTTTTTAACTTCTTTAATTTTTAAGTCAAGGTGTTCATATATTTTTTTGAATTCAACTGTGTCATTATTTTGAAGCTTTATTTGGTAGTTAATCATTAGATATTTACTAACTGAGATTTTACCAATTTCAAAACTAGAACTTGAAAATAAATTTTCTTTTTCAATTGGTACTCTTATGGTTACTTCTTGTTTTGTTTCTTTAATTATCATTTTATCTTTAGTTATTTGTTTTTCATTAATAATTTCACCTTTAACTAATATTTTTTCTTTTTGAGTTTTTATCATATTTTTTTTTTGAGTTTTTATTAATAAATTTGTAGCTGTGACGTGTAGTATTTTATAATTTATTTTCATTAAAAATTCCTGTATTAGATTTGATTCACTATTTGTAAATTTTTCTGATTTTAAAAATATAAAAAACATTTCATCTCCCATAATTCCAATGTTTAATGTTTTGAATATTTTTGGATTTGTCATTATGTATTTATTTGCAACTTCAAACATTGTATCAATAATTTTATTATAAAAACTATCTACTTCATTTGGAAAAAAATATGTGTTAAATGCGTTAAAAAAATCAATTTCTAAAAATCCGAAATTTA
>JABSQY010000119.1 GCA_013215525.1 Nanoarchaeales archaeon
AACATAACTTAACATAACTTAACATAAATTAACGTAAACTTTATAATATTTAAATTCATATTATAATTATGTTTGAATTAGAGCAAATTTTAATTATTGTAATTTTAGGTTTATTTGCATACTTTTCTATTAGACAAGATTTACTTGAACGAAAAGTTAGTAATCATATTACTATTAGTTTGTTTATTTTTTCTTTTGTATATTTTGTTATAAATTCTGCTCATTTAGTATGGATTGATTATATTATGGTTTTTTCTGGTTTTTTAGTTTCATTTCTTACTTATTATAAGGGAGTTTGGGGTGCTGCTGATGGGAAAATATTTTTAGCAATCATGCTTGTACTTGTTGCGTTTTCTGAGTCTGGAATGTTTTTACGTTTTATTATGAATTTATTCTTTTTTTATTCAATTGTAATTTCAATTTTATCTATAGTTGGAACGCCTAAACATATTAAATCAATTATATTTAAAAAATTAGATCATTTAGATTCAGGGATTTTAATTTTAATTATTTTTTTATTAATTGATATTTTAGGTATTTTTTATACTGTTGATACAAGTTCACTTATGGCGATGATTGTGTTCTTTATTGTAGTGTTTGCATTTTTGTATAGAATGAAAAAGTATTTACGAAAACAGTTTAAGAATGTTTTTGTTGATACAAAGATGATGTTTTTTGCAGTTCTTTTGATGTGGAACTTTTTGTATGCTGGAATGTTTTGGTTTTTGATAAGCTTTGTACTGATTTTTGGATTGAAAACTTTTATCTCATTTATTTCAAAGTTATCTGGTTATATTAAAACAGAACACGGTGGACAATATGATTCGCCTTTTTCCTTATATTTATTTTTAACTGCAATTTTCACAATTATTACAAATAAAAGTTTTGTTGAAATACTTGTATTGTTCTTTTATTAATTGTTTTAAATTTTCATATAATATATATTTATTCCATTTTTTTTACTTTTATATACTGACGTAATAATGGTCCTTTTTGATATGAATTTAATTCAATTCCAGTAATTATATTATTATTATAATTTTGTTTAATTTGGTTTTTAATTATTAGTAATTTTTCTATTGTTAAATATTCTAATATATTTTTATTTTTTTTAATAATTTTTGGAAATGTTTCTGAGTTTAACTCGTATATGTTGTGAAAATCAAAATCAAATTCACTTGTATTTCTTTTTTTTTTCTGTATTTAATTCAGGAATTAAGATTTTACCCCATGAATTGTAATTTGTCGTTATAATTTTCCTATATTCAATACGTTGAGGACTATGACAATCTTCAATTATTCCAATATTGTGTGAATTCCAGGGGTTTATTCCAAGTTATTTTCCAGCTTGTTCCATTCTTTTAATTAAATCAATTTGTTTTTGTGTTTTTTCCATTTTTTATTTATATTCAATTTGAACTTCTGGAGTTCCAATTAAGTGTTGTCCATATGTGTCTACGATTAATTCTAATTTAGTTTTTGAAATATTTGAAATTTTATCAGTTATTGTAAATAATCTATCTGAACTTTCATCTTTAGTTTTAAAGTATTCATTTTCAATTAAACTTGTAATTCCATAATTTACTAGAAAATTTCCAATAATTGGAAATCTATCTTTTTTAGGCATCATATGCTTTAATTGAGATTCAAAAAATTTATTCACTTCATTTTCATTTTTATCACATAACCTTCGATATGCAATATACATATTAGTCATGCAATGTTCTTTTGTATGTTCTAAATAACTTAGTTTGTTAGAGTATTGAGTTCCAATAATTCTATTTACTAATTTTGTTAACTCTTCTTTTTCATCTATTTTTTTTTCATCATTAAATTCAAGATATGAGTGTTCATGAATTTGAGATTCATCGAATGGATTTTCAACAAGTATCTTTACTTCATTTACTCCGACTATATTTTGAATTCTTTGTGTTGTATAATTTATTTGATTAAATCTTTCATCATAAATTTCAAAAGGAATATTTTGATATATATTTCCATTCCCATTCATATTTTGACTAGCTATGCTTGTTTTTTGTAATTTTAATAATTCAGTTATATTTTTTGTAGTTATTTTTATTTTTTGTTCCATTTTTTATTTATTAAACAGGTTTCCCTAAATTACTAGTTACATATTGAAATAAAAATATATCTTGATTAGTTACTGAAATTCCATATATATTTGTTGGTTTTTGATTATCTAAAGTTTCAATAATTTGTGTTAATTTTTTAGGTGTTATTTGACTTATGACTGGTTTAGTTGAGTTTATTTGATTTGGAAAATTTTCTTATGTTAATGCATACATTTTTTTAGAATCATAATTTTTTATTACTTTTACTTGCGGAGTTGGTATTAGACTAGTGATTGGTTTATTTTCGTCGATTTTTTGAATTTGGTAATTTAGATAATATACTTCAAAGTTGTCGTCCTTAAATGTCATTGTTATCCAATCAAATTTATTATCTTCTATTATTATTGAGATATTCAATGGATTAAAATTTTCAATTTTATTTTCAATCCCTTTTTCTTGTTTATTTGTATTTTCCTGTTTCATTTTTTAATAATACATGAGTTTTCCATCTGGTGTTTTCATTGTATAATTTTTTGAAAAATCAGCTTGACGAAATATAACTTTATCTAAGGCATGTTCAGGTTTAATAATTACCTTATTTTTTAATTCCTCAGTTATTTCCATACATATACTGGTTATTTCTACTATATATATATAAATCAACATTTATTCGTATTATTCGTATTTAACAATATATTTATAAATATTAAAACATTAATAATTTTATGAAACGAAATGTTATTGCTCAAGGGCCAAGTACACTTATTATATCTTTACCTGCTAAATGGGTTAAAAAGTATGGAATAGTTAAAGGAAATCAATTAGATTTACTTGAAGATGGGAGAAAAATTACAATTTCTACTGAATCTATTGATAATCATATTAAATCTATAACTGTTAAATTATTAGAACAAAACTATTATTATGTTTGGACTGAAATTTTAACTTATTTTATTGCAGGGTATGATGAGATTCGTGTTGAAAATATTGATAAGAAGTCTATGGATTTTATTGAAACTGAAGCGATTAAAGCTATGATGGGTTTTGATATTGTTGAACAAACGACACAGTATGTTGTTTTACGAAAAGTTATGGGAGAAGATTCTAAAGAATTTGACACAATTATGAGACGTATTTTTTTAGGTTTAATTGAACAATCTAAAATTTTATTAAATTATTTTAAAACTGGTGAAGATTTAGATTTTATTTTAACTCTTGAGAGAACTAATAATCGTCAGTGTGTTTATTTGAAAAGATTACTTACAAAAGAGGGATTTGTAAAACAAGACAAAATTGTTTTTGCATCAATTTTATTAGAACATTTACTTGGTGTGGCTGACGCTTTTAAATATTTGATGTGGTCAATTCAAAAAGAAAAAATGATTAAATTTGATTCAAAAATAATTGATATTTGTAATCAAATTCATAAAAAATTAGAATTAAATTATAAATTATATTTTAATTATTCTTCAGAATTATTTGAACAAATTGAAAATCACACGATTAGATTAGATTCTCGCTCTGGTGATGTTGTTGATGATATTGTTTTAAATCCAATTGCTATGTTTCAAATAGCATGTATTATTAATATTTTAAGACATGTTTCATATCAAACTCAAGGAATTAACTCTTAATTTTTTTTATATCTATTTTATTTTAAAGAAATTTTGTAGTTTAGAACTACTACAACTATTTTATTCGTATAATATATACTAAGAATATATAAACAATTTTGTATATTTATTATTATGTTTACAAATTTTAATTTT
>JABSQY010000120.1 GCA_013215525.1 Nanoarchaeales archaeon
TCTTTAAAATATCAAATTCTAAACTATTTTTAGCATCAACAATGATTTGTAAATTATAACTTCCAATAAAAGTATTAATCCAAATTGCTCGATTATATTTTTTCAATTTATCTAATATTTTTTCTTTATTAATAATATTGGAATCAAGTTGAATAAATAATTGATAAATAGTATAACCTAAAACTCTAGAATCTATAATTAAATTATTATTTGTATATATATTATTCTCAATTAATTTTTCTTTTCGTGAAATGATTGAATTCTTAGACAAATTCAACATTTGTCCAATCTCAGTATTAGAAATTCTACAATTATTTGAAATTATCTCCAATAATTGTAAATCTTTTCTATCCATAACTTAACTAATGTACAATTAATATATAAACTTTACTCATTTATTTCAAATATGGAGGATTTTATTTTATATACGTTTAATTACTATGAATAAATACGATGGGAGCACAATCAGGAACGCTATTATGGAGAAATCAATTAAGAAATGAGGACACATTTACTGTATTAACAAACAACACATGTAATTTAGCTTGTGATATGTGTTATTTAGGGGAGAATATAAAACCAGAAATACTTTCAACAAGTAATATGTTTAGGATTGTTGAAGAAATAAATAACAATCCTATAATTTCTACATTAGGGATTGTCGGTAAAGAACCTTACGTAAATAAGAAATCAACGGATTTAACAAATTATACAATTACTCATTTAAGAGAAAATGGTTTAAAATCATCAGTTATAACAAATGGGTCAAAGTTAAATACTTTAATTCCAGGTTTATCTCTTCCAGATTATATGGATATTAGTTTAGATGGAGGTCCAAAAACTTATGGAATACAAAGAAAAACTCTTTCAGGAAAACAAGGAGATTATGATGAGGTAATGAAGGGAGTTGAAAAAGTATTAGATTCACATTTCAGAACAGAAGTATCATTTTTAAATACTATATATAGTGGTGATACTGGAAACTTTTCAGAATATGCAATCGCAGATATGATGATACCAATTTTAAAATATCAATCACATGAAAAATTTCACACTGCAATTTTTTCTCCAATGATGGAAACTAAAAGAGGTTCAGAATTTTCAGTTGATGAACCAAACTTGTGTGATTTTTTAGAACTACTTTCACAAAATCAAGATTTCATGGATTCAGACAAAACTAAAATTCAATTAAGTTCAGAAAACTTTGAAAATAGTGATGAGAGAAAAAAAGTATCTAACAAAATAGAAGAATTAGATTTATTAGAGAAATTAATTTATATTTCTGAAAAAGAACTTAAAGCGGGGACAAGAATAAATCACACTGGACAAAGATTTGATTTAATTGATGGAGTACATATAGAAAATTGGAACATTGAAGTGAAATAATTATCTTATTTTTTTATTTTAAACACATTTTCTATTTTCCAAAAAAAATTCACGCAAAATTTATATATGAGAACTAGGCAGAATCAATTATGACAATTAAAATTAATTTCAATACTCATCTTGAAAATTTAAAAAATCAAGACGCTGAAGTATATGACGCTGTTATAAGCGAAATCAAAAGACAAGAAAACACTCTTGAACTAATTCCTTCAGAAAATATTGTAACATCTGCAGTAATGGAAACTCAAGGAAGTGTACTTACAAACAAATATTCAGAAGGATATCCTGGAAAAAGATATTATGGTGGAAATGAATTTATTGATAAAACTGAAACATTAGCAATTGATAGAGCTAAAAAATTATTTAGAGCAGATCATGCAAACGTTCAACCATTATCTGGGGCAATTATGAACATTGCTGCATATTTTGCAATTTTAGAAACAGGAGATACTATTTTAGGAATGGACTTAGGACACGGTGGACACTTAACTCACGGACATCCAATCACTCATATGGCAAAAGTATTCAACTTTGTAGGATACAAAACTGAAACTGATAAAGATGGAATTATTGATTATGATAAATTAGAAGCTCAAGCAATTGAATGTAAACCTAAATTATTATTAGCGGGATTCAGTGCATATACAAAAACACTTGACTGGAAACGATTCAAAGAAATTGCAGACAAAGTTGGAGCAATAACAATGGCTGACGTGTCTCACATTGGTGGATTAATTGCAGCAAACGTTTTAGAAAATCCATTGGACTTTGGATTTGACATTATGACAACTACTACACATAAAACTTTACGTGGACCTCGTGGTGGATTAATTTTATGTAAAGAAAAATACGCTAAAGCAATTGACAAATCTATTTTTCCAGGATTACAAGGTGGACCATTAGAACACGTAATCGCTGCAAAAGCTGTAGCATTCAAAGAAGCAGACACACCTGAATTTGTAGAATACCAAAAACAAGTATTAAAAAATTCATTTGCAATGGCGAAAGGATTAATGGACAATGGAGTGACATTAGTTACAAACGGAACTGAAAATCATATGTGTTTATTAGATTTAAGACCACAAGATATTAAAGGAAAATTAGTTGAAAAAGTATTAGATGATTTAGGAATTTGTACAAATAAAAATTCAATTCCTGATGATACTGCATCACCACTAAATCCAAACGGATTAAGAATTGGAGTTCCTGTAATTACAACAAGAGGATTAAATGAAACTGATTGTAACTTAATTGGAAAATTAATTGCTCAAGTAATTACAAACATTGAAAATGAATCAATTCACAAACAAGTAGCTGAAGAGGTTGCTGTATTATGTAAACAATATCCTTTGTACGTTGAGTAATTAGAAGTATAAATTTAAATAAATAAATAAAACTAATTTAAATAACAAATATTTAAATAATAATTCTTTATTTATTATATTATATAAATGGAAAAAACATATTTTATCAGTTTTGAAGGTATCGATGGGAGTGGAAAAGACACTCAATTAAATAATTTATTAGAATATATTCGAACTGATAACAATGGAACTTTTGGAGATAAATACTCAAATATTTGGTTAACAAGAAATCCTACAAAAATAACTTCTGCTGGAATTAAAATCTCAAACTTAATTAGGGAAAAAGACGTATCTGGTTCTGAAGCATCACACTTATTTGTTGAAGACAGAAAAGAACACACGCAAATAATTAAACAAGTATTAAAACATTCTCACGTACTAATTTCTCGTTACGACTTATCAACTTTATCTTATCAAATGTCACAAGGTGAAGATTTTGACAAATTATATAAACTACATAAATTTAATGAACCTTCAGGTTGTATAGTTCCAGACTTAACAATTATATTTAAACTATCTCCTGAAATAGCTGTTTCAAGAACAAAACAAAGAAATTCTCCAGTTGAATGTTTTGAAAATTTAGAACTACAAACAAAAATCGCAAATAATATAGATTATTGTATTGAAGAATTAAAAAAAAGAGATAATAGAAAAATAATTGTAATTAATGCAAATCAATCAATTGAAAAAGTAACAAAAGAAATGATTGAAAAGATTAATTCTATCTTAAAATAATTTTTCAGTACTTTTATTCTATTTTTACCAAAGTTAATCAAAACCTTTAAATTCTACTAATTTATATTATACTTATGGCATCAAAATTAAATTTCATTAAAGACGCATTTGATATGTGTATATTTAAACAAAAAATAGAAAAAAATATTTTAAAATATAGTACTAAAATATCTATAATTTATTATAGTATATTTTTATTCTTAT
>JABSQY010000121.1 GCA_013215525.1 Nanoarchaeales archaeon
TCCCCAATAAAATAACTTAAACTAAAATCTATTTTAAAACTTTCTTGACATTCAAGTAATAACTTATTTTTAGGTTTTCGACATTCACAATTATCCTCAGGACTATGAGGACAATAATAAACTTTTGAAATAATTATACCATGTTTAGAAAATTCATTTAACATTAAATTATTTAATTTTAAAAAATCAGAAGTCGAATAAAATCCACGACCAATCCCAGACTGATTAGTTATAATAAATAATAAATAACCTAACTCCTGAAATTTTTTTAAAACACTAAAAACATCATCAATAAAATGAAACTTTGAAAAATCACTAATGTAACCCTCATTATCAAAATTAATTACACCATCTCTATCTAAAAAAATTGCTTTAACCATATTTTTGAATTTTCTCAATTATTTTTGAAGTTGAATTATTATCAATAAATTTTAAAATACGAACTTCCCCACCATAATTCTCAACAACTGAAGTTTCAGGCATATCTTCTTTTTTATAATCTCCACCTTTTACATGAATATCTGGTTTTAAAAGTTCAATAATCTCGCAAGGAGTATCCTCATCAAAGATTACAACATAATCTACAGCCTTTAAATTACTTAAAACAAAACTTCGCGAGTTCTCATCAATAATTGGTCGAGATTCACCTTTTAATTTACGTACTGATGAATCCGAATTAATCCCTACAACAAGTATATCTCCTTGAGCTTTTGCATCAGATAAATAACTTATATGTCCTTTATGTAAAATATCAAAACATCCATTTGTAAATACAATTTTTTTACCTTCAGATTTTAATTCCTTTAATTTAATAACTGCATCTTTTTGAGTTAAAACATAATCAAATTCTTCCTTTAAATATTCTTTTTTAATTTCAGAAAAACTAGGAGCATAATTCCCAATATTTGAAATTGTAAGCTTTCCAGCAGCATTCATTAATTCTAAAGAAGATTTTTTATCATACTTTAAATAATACAAACAAGAAAAAATACTAGCGCAAGTATCTCCTGCACCTGTCACATCAAATACGCTAGTTTTTTCAATATTACAATGTGTAACTTGTTCATCAATTAAACTAACACCTTTTTCAGAACGAGTTAATAATAAAGAACAATTTATTTTTTTAGATATAAATTTACCAACAGTTTCAATAGACAAGTTTTCATTAACTATCTCTTGTGAGTATCCAAGTGATTTAGCAATTTTACAAGTTTCTTTAAAATTAGGAGTAATTAAATTAAAGTTTGAAAAATTCAAAATGTCAGTAGATTTAGTATCAGCAACTAAAAAAACACCAGTAGTTTTCAAATATTCTAATATTTCAGAGTTAATACAACCTTTACAATAATCTGATACAATAATTATATCCAAATTATCTTTAATTTGTGAAATTTCTGAAATAATTTGTTTAGTTAAATTAGAATTATTATTACAATCTTCCTCAAAATCTAAACGAAGTAATTGTTTATTATCTGAAACAATCCTAGTTTTAGTAATAGTATCACATTTTCCCAAAATTGGTACAAATTTAATTAAATTTTCTTTGAAAATCTCTTGAATTTTTTTCCCAGCATTATCAACACCAACAATCCCAATTGAGTACACATTATTAACGCCTAAAGCCTTTAAATTAAGTGCGACATTCCCAGCACCACCAAGAACATTTTTTTCAGATTTAAATTTCGCAATAGGTACAGGCGCCTCAGGGGAAATCCGCGACACATCAGTAAAATAATATTTATCTAAAATAATATCTCCTAAAACTAATACATTTAAATTTTTTATTTTATTTTGTAATTCTTCCATTTTTATTTTTAGTTATTAGTCTGATTTCCAAACATAGTATTTTCCATAATTTCGCAAATTGTATGAATCATTAAAATATGAGCCTCTTGAATACGTGGCGTATTATTAGAAGGTACAATAAAATTTAAATCTCCTAAAGTTTTCATTTCCCCACCATCACGTCCAAGTAATCCAATACATGTAACTCCTTTTGACTTTGCAACATTATAAGCTTCAAGAATATTTTGTGAATTCCCTGAAGTAGAAATTCCTATTAAAATATCTCCAGATTGAGCTAACCCTTCAACTTGTTTAGAAAAAATTTTATCATAACCATAATCATTTCCAATCGCAGTTATAATTGAAGTATCAGTAGTTAAAGAAATTGCAGGTAAAGATGCCCTTTCTAATTTATATCGACCAATCAACTCAGCAGCAAAATGTTGAGAATCAGCAGCACTCCCACCATTCCCACAAATTAAAATTTTATTCCCATTTTTTAAACATTCAATTACTTTTGAACAAATTTTTTTAATTTCATCAACGTGATTTTCTAAAATTTGTTTTTTAGTTTCTATATTCTCTTCTAAATATGATATAATTGAATTTTCCATATAAAAAATATATTATTTAATACTATTTAAACTTTGTCAACATCTTAATTTGACAACGACTTAAAACTTTATATTTTCTTTCAAAAATATCAAGGCTCAGAAATATTCCATTACTTGAATATATTTAAATTTTTTGATTTAAGGTTTAAATTTTAGAAAAACAACAATTATTCATTATTTTTATTAAAATAAACTGATAAAGTATCTTTAATCATCTCATCAAGTGAGCACTCAGCACGCCAGTTCAATTTTTCTAAAGCAAGTGATGAATCAGCCAAACTAACTCCTAAATCTCCCTCTCTTCGAGAAACAACATCAAAAAGAAATGAACCATTAAAAGAAATAAAAGAATCAACAAGTTCTTGAACTGTAGTTCCTTTCTCAGTTCCCAAATTAAATTCATAACTTCCTGAACTCTCAACAGCAAGCACATGAGCTTCAACTAAATCTTTTAAATGAATATAATCTCTTACGCAAGTTCCATCACAAGTTTTGTAATCATTTCCAAAAATTTCAAGTTTATCTCGTTTACCAACAATCACCTCAGAAATAATCGGAAAGATATTCTGAGCATCAGGATCGATATAATTTAAACCAACATCACCAGCAACATTAAAATATCTAAAAATAGTATAATTTAAATTTTTAGTCCTATTATAATCACGAATCATATTCTCACAAATTATTTTTGTAGAACCATATACATTAGGAGCTTGCAAAGGATCAGTCTCAACATAAACTCCACTATCTTTTTCAGCGTATACGCAAGCAGTTGATGAAAATATAATTTGTTTCACATCATATTCATCCATAACAGCAAGTAAATTAGCAGTTCCACACACATTATTTTCAAAATATTTTTGCGGAAACTTTTCACTCTCCCCTACAGCCTTAAGTGCAGCAAAATGAATAACACAATCAAAATCATGATTTGAAAACAATTGATTTAAATCTTCTTTGTGACGTAAATCTCCTTGAACAAACACAGCCTTAGAATCCACAAGTTCAACTCTACCTTTATCTAAATTATCAAAAACAATAATATTTTTATAACCTCTTTCAAATAAAACTTTAACGCACGCAGAACCAATATATCCCGCCCCACCAACAACTAAAATTTTTTTATACTCAGTAATATTATTACTCATTTTTTATTTTCCTTTTTCGAAGAATGTTTTAAATAAGCAATTTGTCTAGTTAAAGCAGTAATTTCCCCACGTTGAATCTCAGTTTGTTTATACATTTGAAAAATTAAAACATAAGCTAAAAAAAT
>JABSQY010000122.1 GCA_013215525.1 Nanoarchaeales archaeon
GTCGATTTAAATTCATTTGAACTAAAAATATTTGAAATTTGTATACTTAATTTAGAAATATTTTGATGGGCACAAAAATAATATAAAAATTCATTTTCTTTAGAACTTTCAAAGTTATAATAATATTTATTAATCTCATAAATTCTATAATATAAATCTTTTTTAAAAATACTTAAATCAAATTTATTCAAATTATCTTCAAATAATCTTAACTTAATATGTTCCATCTTCATAAATAAATTATAATAAAATTAGTATATAAATAATTGTATTAAAAAGTAGAAATTTTCGTAAATGAAAATTATAATCATGAATAGCTAGGCATCCAAATTCTTTGTTCTAACTCTTCTAAATCTCCATCTTGTTTTGGGATATCTGTAACATTCACATCAATAATAAATAACTCATCTAACATACGAGTTAATTTCACATTTTCAATAGTTCTAATAAAATTTGAATCTGATTTATTTCGTTCCTTGACACTCCAAACTCTATTAAACATATTTGCAGTCATATATGTTTTTATTTCTTCTTTTGACCTATAACATTTTAATTTTTGCATAAGTGTATCCTCTACATCAAGATTTAGCTTACCAAAACATTCAATATCATAACTTCCCAAAAGTATTACATTTGTTCCTAATGAACCAGATGATAATTTATCTTCATTTTTTTTGAAATCTGATAAATCTGATGCAGAATAGTTTTTCATAAAAAATTTACTAATCATTCCACCTTTTAATAATTCCATACTAATAAATTTAATCTTAATGTTATAAATATATCTTTAATAAAATTTTTACTTCATAAAATAATACTTGACTTACGTTCTCGCTAGTCACTCAAAAAATAGTCTCACCACTCGTTTGAATAAAATAAAAATAATATAAATTTTCCAAATTGGAAAATTTATTCTTCGTGTTCTGCAGAAATTACTTCTACAGATAAAATTTCATCATCTTCATCTAAATTCACAACCTTCACACCCATAGTGTTACGGCTAATAATTCTAAAATCTGAAACAGGTGTTCTAACAACCTTTTTCTTAGTAATAATAAATAAATCATCTTCTTCATTAACAGCGTTCATAGTAACAACTTTCCCATTACGAGGTCCAGTCTTAATATCTAACACTCCTCTTCCAGCACGTTTAATAGTTGTATACTGTGATAACAATGTTCTCTTACCAAATCCTTTCTTAGTAACAGTTAAAAGAGTCTTCCCAGGTTGAGCTAACTCAATACCTACAACTTCTTCACCAGCACGTAAATTCATAGCTTTAACTCCTCTCGCTGTTCTACCTAAAATTGATAAATCAGTTTGCTTAAATCGAATACTCATTCCAACATTTGATTCACAAACAATATCTGAATCTCCATGAGTATAAATAACTGAAAGCACAGTATCTCCCTCATCTAAATTAATTGCTTTAATACCACCATTTCTAGGTTTTGCAAAGTTTTTCATCTCAGTCTTTTTAATAATACCTTTTTTAGTTAAGAAAATTAAATAACCAGAAGTTAAATCTGAAACATTAACAATATTAGTAATCTTCTTTCCTCTTAAATCAATATAATTTACAATAGGTCTTCCCTTCATTGTAGCTTTCATAGTTGGAATTTCATATGCTTTCATCCAATTAATATTACCATCACTTGTAAAAATTAAAACAGAATCTCTTGAATTTGTAACAAATAATTTCTTAATTACATCTTCATCTTTAAAGTTTGCAGAAACTCCTTTTCCACCTCTCTTTTGAGAACGATATTCTTCGATTGGAACTTTCTTAATGTAATCATTTTGAGTAACCATTACAGCAAAGTCTTCATCTTTAATTAAATCTTCAATTGCAATATTTCCTTCATCAGCAACAATAATTGTTCGTCTAGGATCGTTGAACTTCTCACGAACTTCAATCATCTCAGCTTTAACAATACTCATTTGTTCAGAAACATTATCAATAATGAAATTTAAACCTTCAATTACTTTAACAATTGCTTCAAACTCATCACGAATCTTATCAGTCTCAAGACCAGTTAATTTTTGAAGTTTCATATCTAAAATTCCTTGCGCTTGAATCTCTGATAATTTATATCGACTAATTAATTCTTCTTTAGCATCTGCTCCAGTTTTTGACGCTTTAATTAAAGCAATAATATCATCAATATTATCTAATGCAATAGTTAAACCTTCTAAAATATGTAATCTCTCTAATGATTTTTTCTTATCAAACTCAGTTCTCTTAACAACAACTTCAACACGAAAGTCAATAAAATTATGTAAATAAGATTTTAAATTTAAAATAGTTGGAACACCTGCAACAATTGCAAGAAGTCTTGCATTAAAGTTTGATTTTAAAGTTGAATATTGATATAATTGATTTAAAACAATATTTGGATCTGCATCTTTTTTAACTTCAATAACAATACGAATTCCATTTTTATTAGTTTCATTACGAATATCTGAAATATCTTTAATTTTACCATTTTTAACTAAATCAACAATTTGATTAATTAATGTAGTAATATTTGTTTGATAAGGAACTTGTTCAATAATAATTGCTTCACGATTCTTTTTGAATTCTTCAATAGAACATACAGCTTTCATTGTAACAGCACCTTCACCGTTAATATAAATATCTTGTAATCCGGGTCCTTGTAACATTGTAGCTCCAGTTGGGAAATCAGGTCCTTTAACAAATCCTTTTCTAACTAGTTCTTCAACAGATTGCTGTGGATTTTCAATTAAATCAAGAGCAGCATCTACAACTTCACCTAAATTATGTGGAGGAATATTTGTTGCCATTCCAACAGCAATTCCTGAACTTCCATTAACAAGTAATGTAGGAATTTTTGTAGGTAATACTGTAGGTTCAACTGTTTGTTCATCAAAATTTGGAACCATTTTCACAGTTTCTTTATCAATATCATTTAAAAATTTCTCAGTAAACTTTGTCATCTTAGCTTCAGTATAACGATAAGCCGCTGCACCATCACCTTCCATAGAACCAAAGTTTCCTTGTCCATCAACAATTGTGTAACGCATGTTCCACTCTTGAGCAAGCCGTACCATTGCATCATAAACTGAACTGTCACCATGTGGGTGATACTTCTTTAATACTTCTCCAACAACTCCAGCACACTTAGAGTACTTTTTATTAGGTAATAGACCTTCTCTAAACATTGCATAAATAATTCTTCTGTGAACAGGTTTTAATCCGTCACGAACTTCAGGTAAAGCACGACCTACAATTACACTCATCGCATATTGTAAATAGGAATCCTTCAACTCATTTTCAATGTGAATATCTTTAGTTCTTAAACTAGCATTATTTTCCATACTATACTTTAGTAAATTACCCTATTAATGGTTTCGTTACTACTAATAGAAAAACGCCAATAAAACATCAAAACTATAAGAAAAATCAGACAAAATCTAAAATTTCATTAAAATTAGCGATTTAAAGAAGACTTTTCAAAAATAGTCACTTTGATTTTCAGCCGACTTTATTTAAAATATTTTACAAATATAATATCATCTCCTTCTTTTTTATGTTCTTTAAAATTATTATTATATGAGAAATCTTGAGATAATTTATTGTCTTCTTTAATTCTACCAACAATTACTTCTAA
>JABSQY010000123.1 GCA_013215525.1 Nanoarchaeales archaeon
AAATCAACTTAATAAGTAAACACTACAGCTAAGTTTAATACTCGTGTTAACTTCCGCTCTACACAATAGCCATGACTCTTTTATATTCAGGTTCCAAACTCGAAAGTTTATGAATGAAATAGAGCACAATGAATTAAAGTTGAATTATTTATAATCTCACAATTTGTATTTTTTAATAAAGATACTCTAAATTTACATAAATCTTTTAGATTTAAATTACTTATGTCCTTACAATAATTTAAATCTATTTTTTCAATACTTAATTTATTGAGACATTCATCCTTAAAATAACCTTGTTTAGATGAGCAAATTTCTAAATTTAAAGTTTCGTTTTGATAATAAATATAATCTGAGAAAGCAATAAAATAATTTCCCATATCAATTCTTAGATATTTTATTCCAAATGGAATTTTGGAATTTGTTATATTATAAAAAGAAGTATTACTATTTTCATAAATTAAAGAAAATTTATTTATTCCTTGTGAGAAATTTAATTTTTTATAAGATTGAAAATGACATCTAACTGGTTTTAATATTTCAAAACCTGGTTCACAAATATTACTATCTATTTTAGCTGAACCTGAAAAATCTTTACTTATTACAACATAATTAATTTTTAAGTTTCCAGTTTCAGTTATATTGATAGTGAAATTAGATGAAATACATATATCGGAATTATTGTCCAATTCCTCACAAAATATGTTTTTATTTAATCCACTTTTTAAAGCACCAGGAGCACTTGCCATAGTATCTCTTATACAACTTCCTACATGGTATCTACCAGAATAACACTCTGATGTATTTAATTTAAGTTTCGCAGGTGATACACCATATTTATATGTCCTATATTTGTCTTTTGCATGATATGGGTCAATTATTTCAAAACTTTCTCTATCTACTTCACTAATTATTTTTGCATCGTAGTATATATTATTTTTATCTTTACTATAATATCTATCTGTCATAATTTCAAAACTTTCTCTATCTGCATTATGAATTATACTACTTTCAAAATAAATGTTATTTTTATCTTTAAAATGACTATCTCCTATTTTTTCAATTGTTTTAACATCCATTGAATAAACAGGGCTATCATCTAAATAAACTAAATTTTTATCCTTCGCATAATAAATTCTATATTCACTTGAATCTATGATTTTGAATGTTTTAGAATCAGATTTATTAATTTTTATCATTTTGAATCCATAATTTGGAACATTATATAAAAAGTTTTTATCTTTTGCAAACTCATAATTTATTATCTCAAATGAATTACTGTCAACACCTTCAATTTTACTTCCCAGATAATAAACGTTTAATTTATCTTTCGCAAATTTATTATTTTCTAAAATTTCAAATGTTTTTATATCTACATCTTTCAAAACTTGAAAATCATTAGATTCACAAAATTCAAAATCCACTGAATCACCATTAATTTGATAAGAGCCAGGACATAAACCTAAAATATCTACACATCCGGAGATAAAAATTGTGATAAGTAACAATAAAAATATCTTATTTAATTTCATATAAAGAATTCTAAATAAATATATTTATAATATTTTATATTTTAATTAATAAGTTATTTAATAAATAAATTTATTATTTTTAATTGAATAATTTAAATCATAAATTCATCTTCATCATATTCTAAAATATCCTTACTTTCTTCTTTTGCTTGTTCAAAACTAATATTATGTGAATATGCTAACATTAAAGTTTGTAAATCTTTTGAAAAATTTGGATTAATATGTAAATTAGTATTTAAAATTGTTATATCATCATTACTAAAATTATTATTAAAAAATTGTCTTATATCTTCAAGATTTTTCAATTTTAAATTAAATATTTCATCTTTTGTTTTTTCTGCTTCTTCTTCTAATAAATTAATTTTTTTAGATAATTCACTAATTTCTTTTAAATCATCATTTAAATTATTTTCATACATAAAAATACTACTCAAACATTTTTTTTAAAACTCTGTCACTCACACTATAAAAATGAACACTACAAAAAATTTCAAACAATATCAATGAAATAAAATCGACAATATTTTAAGAAAAACTCATAATTGAGAAGAACACCTATTATACCAACTTTGAGTTGGTATATCTTGAAAAAAGTTTACTTTTTGAGTGTTATTACTACAAAAAGCCAACTTTATATTTAAATAGCTGAAAGTAAAAGTAGTTTTATGAAATACGAAGAAATTATTATTAAAACATCCAATACTATGAAACTAAGAGGTTTTACACATGATACACAAAAAACTTATATTAATGTTGTTGTTAAGTATTTGAAGTTTATTTCAAACAATTCTACAAAACTGGGCGTAGAGTCTGCTAAAGAATACTTACTTAGATTAAATATACTTGGAAAAGATTCAAATACTATTAAAGTTCATTCTGCTTGTATTCGATTTTTGTTTATTGAAGTTCTTAAATTAAATATAGAAAAATTTGCAATTCCTAGTCCGAAACGAAAAAAACAACTTCCGTTTGTTTTATCAATTAATGAAGTTAATATAATTTTAGATAAAATTGAAAATCCAATACATAAACTTATGATTTCTTTTCTTTATTCTACTGGAATTCGATTATCAGAACTTATTAACATGCGGCGCTGTGATGTTCTTTTTGATAGGTCACAAGTTTTTGTAAATTCAGGTAAAGGACAAAAAGATAGATACACCTTACTTGCGAATCATCTAAAAGATAAATTAGCTAATCATATTGCTCAATATGAATTTAAAACTAAATATTTATTTGAATCAAATAGAGGAACTAAATATACTAAAGCTACAATTCAAAAAATTGTTGCTAATAATTCTAAACAAATTACAAATAAAGTAACGCCACACACATTCAGGCACTCATTTGCTACACATTTACTCGAATCTGGAACTGATATTTCAATTATACAAAAATTACTTGGACATTCTAAGATAGAAACTACAATGATTTATACTAAAATTGCTAATACTTTATTAATTAAAATTGTGTCGCCGTTCGACAGGCTTTGAGTTGTTTTTTTTATTTTAAATTAAAACCTTTAAAGAATAACCAAAATGGTAAGAATAGTTCAAATAAACCACCCGGAATAAAAAACATCATTCCAAAACTTGTATTAAAATCAATTAATGCTGCTAATCCACTAACAATAATTGCCTTTTTAATAATTTTTTTTGTCAAAATAAGTTTGATTTATATGTGATTTTATATTATCCATAACCTGTTTGAATTAAGTGATTTATAAACTTTATTTTTCTTTATATGGACTTATTTCATTTTATAATTTAAAAATATTTATTTATTTAATAATAAATATTTACCATTTTCTTGGCCAAGTCTGCTGCATATAATTATTTATTCTAGCTACTTGTGTTATTGTATCACTAAACCACTTTTCACTAGTTTCTTTTTCTTTTTTAAAATTAATTGCCGTTATTGATTCTCCATTACTTTCATAATGATTTTCAATTTTATCTTTTATTGAGAAGAGTGTGAATTTAATACTTTTTTTAAAAAAATCAACATATTTGAATAATTCTTTATATTTAATATGATTTATGTCTAACTCTGCTGAAATATCAATGATTTGTTTTGATAGTTTTAAAATTATGTCAAATTCT
>JABSQY010000124.1 GCA_013215525.1 Nanoarchaeales archaeon
ATAAATAGTTAAATTTAAAATATTAGAATAATTATTAATATTTATAAAAAATTTATTTCTAACAAAACTATAAATACTAAATACTCCTTTACTTGGAAATTCATCTAAATTAGAAGTATCAAGTTCATATTCTAAAGTATCAATAATTGGAACAGATGAAATATTTATAAAACTAGAATTAGCATTATGAAAAATAATTCCATTAACAACATCAATATCCCAAACACTTAAAAATTTAATTTTATCTCCATGAATTAAAGTAACATTGGAACTTATATTTAAATTATTATTTATGGAAAAAAATGTAGTATTTACTTTTGGAACTTTTTTTTCTAAAACTAAAAATTCCAAATCATCTACATCATATCTATTAACACTCGGACACACAACATTATTTACATCATTTCTAGTAATTGTGGCTCGAACATGATGTAATCCGGAATAATTATTTAAAAATAATTCAGTTGTAATTATACCTATTCCTTCCTCTTGACAATTAGTCATATTAATAAAATCAGAATCACTCCAACTAGTAGTTTCATCTTTATAAAAAAGTCTAATATCATTTTTTTCAGGAGTATTAATTTTACAATTATATACAATTGAGATTTGTACTTTATCTCCTTTCCCAAAATATTCATTTTCTAAATCTTCAACTATAATATCTTTTATATATTCTTTTTCTTTATTTCCATCAACACATGAATCAATTGTTCCATCTCCGACATCATCAACCAAACAGCCAGAACTACAAAAACAAGGAGATTGAGAATTACAACTAACTGCGACAGGGTCAATTGCTAAATACCAACTTCGATTTTCAATAAATATTCGATTTGTAATATTTATAGATAAATTATTTATAGTATATTTTGTATAATTAATATATGATTTTCCAATTTCAAATAAATTTGGACTAATTAATGGCACTTGAGAACTATAACTAAAATTATTATCTCCACTTAAATTAAACCATTTTAATAATATTTTATTATTTTTAAATTCAATTTCATCTACATCATATTTAATTAAAGTAAATTCATAAGGAATAACTTCTGTATAATTATAAATAATTGATTTATTTTTAGGAACTATTTTTATTTTACTTTGGTAACTTCCGGCCCACGGGTCAATTGTCATTGGAACTTCTCTAATAATTTCAAAAGCAATTTCTGAATCTAAAACAACATTAAAATAAGTTGAAAAATAAATCACAATATCACTTAACTCAACATTAATTTCTAAATTAAACTCTCCAATTTCAAACGGTAAATATTCTAAGTAATAAATTCCTTTACTAGTTGTTTCAATAATATCATATTCAAAAAACTCATGTGTAACATTTGATGGAGTTTGTATATTTAATTTTATTTTAGCGCCTGATGTAAGATATCCTCCACTATTTAATACTACGAAATATATTTTAACTAATTCATTGGGTGTGTATAATGATTTTTCTGTATTAACTGATACAAGTCCATTATAATAAAAATTTTCATAAGTTTTAAATTTAGATTTTGATTCAGATAAAATTTCAAAGTATTCAATTTCAGTTTTATAAATCCCAGGTTTTAATTGAGATATATTTAAATCATTTTTATTTATTTTATTTCCAAATTTATCAACAATATATTCGCTTATGATTTTAATAGTTGATTCATTATTATTAGATTTATTTAAATTTAAAATTTCATTTTTCAAATTATAAAGTTTAGGTTTTAAAGTAATTTCATTAATTTTATTTTTATCAAAATTATCTAATATATTAATAGTTTTAATATTTAACTTTGAAATTTCATTTTTATTAATAATTTTAGTTTTACCAAATAAATCAACTCCTGTAACATATTCCTCTGGAGTTTCAAACACATCAAGTAACTTCATCTCATCAAAATCATTAACTATATACTCTTGAACTAATTTATCAACTTCAATAACATCATCTAATTCCCAATATTCATCATATAGCTGATTATTTTGTACTAAATATGTATTATTCATTTGTTCATTATAGTTATCGTTAAGATTATAATTCATATTAAAATTATTAGTTAAATTATTTAATTTAAATTCATCGATATTTATATATGTATTATTCTCGTTATTATCTATTGCAAATAAATTAAAAAAACTAATTAAAAAAATTCCAAAAATTCCAATCTTGATATATAATTTATCCATAACACTTAATTTCCTCGACTAACTAATACTAATTTTTTTCAAACTAACTAATTAACGTTATCTGACTCTTTATTCTTCTTCAATATCTCTATTTTTAAATTTTCTATATATAAAACCTACAACCACGCAAATAACTACAATAAACAAAACTAATCTCAAAATTGAACTATTATCTCCACCAATAATTAATCCTGAAAACATACTATTTTTAATTACAATATAATCATGGTTTTCAAGTTTGTCTTTAATTAAAATTCCACTTTTTTCACCATACTTTACATAAATATTTATTTGTTCATTATCTGCTAAACTAATTTCATTCATATAAACTTTAAGTTTAAACTCTACAATTTCATTAGGTTGTATTTTTAATTCTTTGGAAACTAAATCTTTCAATTCATCATCAACTAATAAATCTTTAAACTTTACAGTCACATAACTCGCTTTTTCACCAACATTTTTAATACTTGTAATAAACCTTTTAGTTTCAAAATCATAAACTACATTTTCAATTTCAATTTCAGAATTATCTAAAATTGATACAAACTCAAGTCCCATTTTTTTCTCAACTTTTTTATCAATTGATACTTCGCTCTCTCCATAAAAAATTTCTCCAATAATATTAATCTCGTTATTTAAAAATTTATTTTCATCAAATATTATTTTTTGACTTATAGACTCGCTAGGTAATAATCTTAAAATTTCATCACTGCCAACAGTTGCAATCACATCACCATCAAGGTTTTCAATAAATAATCCTGATTTGAAATACGCTTCGGATTCTCCTCTATTCTCAATTCTTAAAATAAATTCTCCAGTTGCCTTATTGTATATGATATCAATAATATTTAACTTAGATTCTTTAGGGATAATCTTAAATATTTCCAATTTATCTCTTTTTAGTGCTTTATCATTACTTGGGTTCCCATATACAGTAGCTTTAGATATTTTCACTAAAACTTCAATTCCTGTTTTTTCTCTAATTAATTTAGCATTTTGTAAATCCTTAGTTTCAATAATTAAAGCGCTTTCAAAATCCATATCATTAATAAAATTAATTACTGAATTTGGAACTTGATTTTTACCAATTAATAATACTGGTGAATTTCCATTTAAAATATCTTTTTCTAATATGTCTCCTGGAGTTAAAATAACATTATCAACTTTTTGTTCTTCATTAATTTTTAAAATAACTTGTTGATTTAATTCGTATTTATCAGAATATACAACTTTTCCGGAATTAGGATATTTATCTAATACTTCTGAAAAAGTATTAGTAATTGAAGAACCAACAAAGTAACTATTTTTAATATAATTTTCATCTAGATTATAATTATTATTAAAACCTTCATTTAAATAAATAACGTATGCATCTTTAGAAAGTGCAAATCCAATTGATGATAATAAATTATAA
>JABSQY010000125.1 GCA_013215525.1 Nanoarchaeales archaeon
ATTGGTTTTGTAATAACTTTTTCATCTGGAGGTTTAACTGTTATATTTAAGTTAGTTGTTTCTTCTTCTTCTTTTTTTTTTGTTATATCTTTTGAAATATTATTTGATTCAATATTACTTATTTTAGTTGGAGTTTTAACTTTTATATTTAGATTATGTGTTTTTTCATTTTTATTTTCATTTGTTTTTCTAATATTTAAAAGTTCATTAATTTCAGTTTCAAGTTCTTCTTTTTCTAAATATAATTCTTTTGGAATTTCATCTAATTGGTTTTTTATTGAAAGTAGATTAGACTTATCAAAATTAGTGTTAATTTTTGCATGCATTATATATTCTCTTGCTTGAGATAATATTTTACTTGAGCTGTATGTTGTCATAAATTGAGAAATACTATTTGTTAAGATTAAATTATTTAAACTTTCAAAAGATTTATTTATTCTATCATATATCCCAATCTTTTTTTCAATGAACGCATCAGGCATTCTTTCGAACAAATTTAATAATTCATCATATGTGATTAAAGCTGAATTCACATCTTTTTTAATTTGGTATGTGTGGAATCTTTCAAATAATTTATTAAATTGAGTTTCCTTTTCTTTAAATTCAATTAGGTATTGTGTTTTTAAAAATTCTTCAGATAGAATTATAATTTTTGATACTTGAATTCTTTCTTTAATTAATTCATTATAAAAAATTGATGGCGAATTATCTAAAATAGTATTAATTTTATGAAGATGTGATTCAATTGTTTCAATTTTACCAGGAACTAAATTTTGTTTTAAAGATGAAATTTCATTTGAAAGATTTGATTTAATTTGTTTTAATTCTTTTTCCCAGAAAACAATAAATGCTTCATTAATTCTAATTTCTATAGTTCTTAATTTTTTACCTAATTCAATTTTATCAATAATAAATTCTTTTGGAAATAATTGATAATTTGAAGTTACTTTATTATATAAATTAATTGCTTTTGGAATTTGATTATTTGAGATTAAAGTTTCAATTTGTTTTAAATTTTGGATTATAAAATTTCCATATTTATTTTTGTTAGATTTAATTCCCTCTAAAAATGTAGTTGTGTACTTTTTACCTAATGAATTTAATACAACACTTGAAGTTTTATTTAGTTCTAATAACTTTGAAGGAAGATTTTTGTCGAATTTTTTAATTTCAGAATACGCTTTTACTAAAAAATTAAAATCTTCTTGTGATACATTTTCTTCTAATTTATTAAATTTATCATTCATATATTTATTAAATGTTAAATCAATTTTTTTTGAATTAGTATCATTAGTTTCTTTAATTTTGGAATCTTCTTTTTTCACATCATTTGAACTGTCAAAATCTTCTAAAAATGCATCTATGTCGATTCCCATTTTAAAACCTAAATCCTCTTGTTTGTATTTTATTTATATTTGCCATTTTATAATGTGTTTAATTCAATTCTAAATTTGTTCCATGCAAGAACAATTTTCCCATCTTCGTATCCTGCAGTTTTTGCTTTTTGAGTAAATAAATCTTTAATATCAGTTTCATATCTTTGTAAAAATGTAGGCCATGCTTGTTGCATTTTATCAATTGATAATCCCTTCTCTTTGGATTTTGAAATAAATACTTGTTTAATTTTATCTATATCAATATCTTTAGATGAATCATGTTTTTTTAGGCTATCAGAAGTATTAACAAATCCTTTAAAACCTTTATATGTAATAACTAATATTTTGAATTGTTCAAGTACAACTAACCACTTTTCAATTAATTCTTGAGGTAGGTTTAATTTTTTTGCAATAAATTCAATTTCACAATTAGGATTTTGTTTTACAATTTCAACCATATCATCAACAGGAGTTAGAAGAACTTTACTTTCCATATAAGATTTTATCAAATTTTGCGATTTTATGTGTTTATACTAATTGATAAGTGATAATATTATAATTTTAAGATATTGACTTTTTTATTTAGAAAAATGAAATTGAATATTTTAATTAATTTTCAATAATACTTTGGGTTTTTTTATTATAATAATATAAAAACACAAAGATAAATAATAGAATAAATAAGTAAATTGTTGAGAGAATTATTATTAAATTTAATAAATTTGTAAACTCAATAAAGATTGGTAATGTTTTTACAATTTCTACAATTGTTCCATATTCAGTTGGAATTTTTGAAATTATTAAATCAAATAATTTATCGCCAGTTATTAATAATACACCTATAATTAAAAACACATATGAAAACGAAAAACTAATTAAATTTATTTTATTTACTTTATATAATGTTTCTAATTTTGACATTTGAATATCATTAATTTTGTTATGAATTAAATAACTTCCAAAGGCAATTAAAAATATAATTATTGCAATTACTAATACCAAATATCTAGTTTGAGATACTGTTTTTATTGTTGTTTCTAGTTTATCTATTGTGTTTACTTTTTCAATTTCATTTAAGTAAAGTTGTGGGATTTGTATGTTCGCAGTTGCTGATAAATTTATAATTTCACTCATAAAATAGTTATATTTTGTTAATTTAATTATGTCACAAATTTCTTTAAAATCAATTGTTTCTTCTTCACAGGAGTTTCTTAGGTTTGCAATTTCTTGCGCTCTGTATGTGAAATCTGGGTGTAGGATATCATAACTTAATATTTCAAAAATACCTTGTGGTATCATTGTTTTAATTGTTGCAAGTGGTATTGATGTGATTAAACCAGAAGAATCAGCATTTGATATCTCACTAAGAATTACTGATAAGAACATATCTAAAACTTTTGTTTTAGTTTGTGTTGAAATGTTTTTATTTAAACCTAGTTGTTCCCAGATTTGTTCTATTTCATCATTTGTTAATTTACCAATAGTTAAGGTTTTGATTTCATCATTTGTAGATATTAATAGTGTAATGTATGCATTTATATTAACTGGATATACTTGATTTACTAAAGTCTCATCTAAAGTTTTTAAGACATTTAAATCAACCCCAGTACTTGTGATTTGAGTTTTAATTTCATTTAGAGGAATTGCTGTATCTGCACTTAGCCCATCAGTTTTTTCAATTTGTTCAAATACCATTGAAATTATTAATCTTGTTAGATATAACTTTTTTTCAGTATCAATTCCTGTGATGTCAAGTGTTGATGTGAAAAAGTCTGCTTGCTTGTCTGTTAAATCATAATTATTAAATCTTTCAATTTGTATATCTTCAGATAATGTCACATCAACCGCTCTTCCATTTAAGATAACTAAACTTTCATCAATAATTGTATCAACTGAAGATGCTAATAATATATCAATACTTGGTTGAATTGATGTTACTAAATCATTTGAATTATTATCTAATACTATAAATAAAAAAGATAAAGAAAATAAAAATATTGAAATTGAAATAATTCCGGCTGTAATATATTTAAAGAAATTTTTATAATGAATTCCAATATTTGTTAAGATATATCCTTGTATTATAAATATTATTGCATAGATTAAATTACCAGTGTCGTATGCTGTTAAAGAAAGTCCAAATGTATTTACAAGTGTTTTTGAAAATACTTTATAAATTTCAAATATTCCATTTAGTAGAAATAGTATACCTA
>JABSQY010000126.1 GCA_013215525.1 Nanoarchaeales archaeon
TTAAAAATTGAGCTGAGAAATCTTACATTTATCATTATAGCAAGTATTATTACAATTATTATTCTAAAAACAAATTAATTAACACAAACTTAAAATTTTACTATGTAAAACTTTCTAAAAATTATTATTATACTTTAACTAAATTTATTACTTAGTTAGAATTTGTAACTTAATTAATTATTTTTCTATTAAAAAATATACTTAAAAATTATTTTTTGGTAGCTCCTTATAATTACTTTTCTATTAGAAAAAATAGTTCGTTTTCAATTTCAAATCTTTCGTATTTAAAATTATTTTCTTCAATAAATTTGATAAACCAATTTCTTTTTTCTATTTTAAACTCTTTTTTAGATACTAAAGATTTAGTTGGAAATGATACTACGATGTTTTTTGATGGAATTTTTAAAATTAATTCTTTAGTACAATTTTTTTTAATAAATTCTAAACTATCTAACGCTTTAAATAGAAAAACCATATCACAATCTTTAAATTGTTTATTTTCAATAATTTCTAATTTTGTTAAATCATAACTTTTAGCTGTTCCTTTAATTTTAAATTTATTAAAAAATAATTGCATAAATTCCATATCTTTTGGATTAATATCACTTGCAAAATATTTAGGTGTATAATTTAAAATTTCTTTCATTAAACTTATTGAAATTGGGTTTAATCCACAACATAAATCAGCAATTTTCTTTGGTTTTTTCCATTCAAATATTTTATTATATATTTCATTGTAATAATCTACTCTTTCACGTGTCGATTTGTGTAGTTTTAGCATTGATTGTGTCTCTTCTAATGTGTTTGCTTGATTAAGATATTTTTCTCTCTTATCGAAGTCTGATGTTAGGAAACTTCCATATATAATTCCAATTTCTTTTCTGATTATCTTTAGAATTTCTTTAAATAGTTTAGATTTAATTATTTTATTTTCTTTTTTTAAAAATTCTTTTTCTAACTTTTTTCTAATGTCTCCATTAGTTAGAAAATATTTATTAATTTTTTCAATAATTAATTTATCTTCTAAATCTTTGATTTGATTTTTATCTTTGATTTGGGTTACTAATAAATTAATTAATTTTTGCATAATATAATTAATTAATTTTTATTTATATAATTTTGTGACTGTGTGGTTTATATATTATATTTTAAGGAAGAATTATATTATTTATTTATGACTATTCTTTCTAAAAAATCTAAAACTTATAATTGTTATTATAGGAATGATACTTATTTAGAAAGATTATATAATTTATATCTACATCAAACTATTTTTGATAAAATACTTGATAGTTTAGTTTTTTTAGCAATTATATTTACTATTTTTAATTTTATTTTGGAATTTTTCTTTGATGTGTCTAATCAAATTTTAGATTTAGTCCATTTGATTTCTTTGTGGGTGCTTGTTGTTTTCGCATTTGATTTAATTCGTCATTACGCTAAATCTAAAACTCATAAAGATTTTTTAACACACCATGGATTAGATTTGTTTTTAGTTGTTTTTTTAAGTTTATATTTTTTATTTACAACTTATTTCGGTGTCGCTTGGTTTAGAACGTTAACTGGGTTACGTAATACTTTGTATGATGTTAAATATTTTAGAGCATTTATTCATTTATTTAAACGTTAATTTTTTAATTTGGTCAAATTGAACTTAATTTACTTAAATTTATTATAATACTCACTAAAATAAAATACATTATTTTATTTATTGTTTTTTTGTTATTTATTTATGTTTAAAAAAAAGGGACAGTTTTCAATTGAATTTTTATTAATTTTTATTTTTATGATGACTGTTGTTTCTTTAATTATTGTAGGACTTGGAACTTTATCGCTTGAAATTAGTTTAGATGAAAAACGAAAAGAAGTTGATGATTTTGCAAATTCAATTTTAAAAGAATTTGAAATTATGCAATCTGTACAAGGTGGTTATTTTCGTGATTTTGAGATTCCTTCACATTTTATGAGTAGGTTTGATGTAAAAATTGATGGGGATTACTTAATTGTGTCGGATTTGTTTAGTTATGATGAGGGTGAATTTGTTAGATATTATAAAATTCCAGGAGAGAATTACTTTTCTACTTCATTTAATTCTGATTTTGGACTTGTAGTATCTTTGTGTAAAAAATATTCTTTTGATGAGGAAAGAGTTGACTTTTTTTCAATATCTGGGGTTAATGATGATTTTTGTTTTAATAAACTTGTTGATGGTTATGTTTTATTTTTTAATTCCTCAGTTGATTTAATTGTGGTGTCTGGAATTACCAATTTAAATTTAGAAGTTAAATCAAATTCAGGTTTTAATACAATTTATCTAAGAGAATTTGAGTCTGGAGTTTATTATGAACATGATTTTGGACAATTTGATGCTCCAATCTCTATAAACTTTGAACATAATTTAAGTTCAAAATATTTAATGATTTCATTTAAGAATGATACAAATATTAATACTTTTAGTTTAGTAAATAATGGTATTAAAAATGTTAGTATTAATCCCTTATTTGGATTAGTTTATTAAAAAATAATTTGTAATTATTATTGGTTTTATTATATTAAATTATGTTCTTATTTTATCTATTTTATAGTTTGTGGTGGCAGTAGATAAATAATTCAGCTGACTTTCCTTTTGATGATGTTGGTTTGTATTCTTTTACTTCTTTAAATAGTTTTTTAGCCTTAGAACGTACCCAATCTAAATCTTCTCCTCCAAATGTTTTAAATACTAAATCACCATTTGGTCTTAGGTGACTTTCACAAAACTCTAAAGTTTTAACATTTAATTTATGGCATCTTCCTCTATCTACTTTTGAATCTCCACAAAATTCTGGTGCCATATCTGATAATACTAAATCAAATTGGTCAATGTGATATTCTTCAATATTATTAAAGTCATCTTCAATAATTTCGATTTTAGATGAAAATTCATGTTGTTTTTTAATTTCTAATAAATCTATCCCAATAATACTTGCTTTTTTACCTTCAAGTTTTTTATCCAGATATTCAAGCCAACCACCTGGCGCACATCCTAAATCGATAATTTTCATACCTTCTTTAATCAAATTGTATTTGTTATCTAATTGTTCTAGTTTAAAGTAGGAACGAGCTCTTACATTGATTTCTTTTGCTTGTTTGTAGAAACCTTCTTTGTTTCGTCTCATTAAAAATTCTTCTCTTGATCTTGTCATAAAAAAAGTAATCTTTTTATCTTTAAAAAGGTATTTAGTAATAATGAATTTTATATTGGATTATGTGGACTAATTTACTACTTTATTTGAAAAATAATTTTTGAATTAATCTTCTTAAATCTTTTAATAAAAACAATGTAATTAATAGTAATAGGACATATAAACTTGTTTGAATTATTGTTAAACTAATTATATTTCCATTTATGTAATCAAAATATCTTTGATAAAAACTACTTATTATTAAACCTAATAACATTAAAATATTTAATCTTAAAAAGTTTTTTTTATATATTGCTCTTTCCGAGATATTTGCTTGAAATATTAATGTATTTGAAAGAACTAATATAAACACAGTTCCAATTAA
>JABSQY010000127.1 GCA_013215525.1 Nanoarchaeales archaeon
AAAGATTAATAAATTTGCATTTTCTGACAAGATTTGAAGTTCATTTTCTTCAATATTTAATTCATTATTAGTTATAAGATCTTGATTAGCGCAACTAGGAGTTGATACAAAACATACATTTTTAATTTCAGAACCTAATTTGTATTCTAAAATTTCTTCACTCCCATATCGTGCTGCTACTTGTTTTAAATCGTTATCCAGTCCAGAGTAAAATTTATCTTCAATTATTGCTTTTGTGTCGGTTTGTAGTGCTATTATAAATTTTGTAACTAAAACTCCTACGAAAATTATTGCAATTGTAGACATTATGTATACAAATACTTGATTTATTACTGCTTTTTTGTTATTCATACATACTATATGAATAAATCTTTTTTAAAGATTTATTTTCTATAATAGTTATTTAGTATTTTCAAGTACAAGAATATGTCTAGTCATAGATTTATTGATGTAATGGTCTATCTCAGTTATTTCAGTAAAGTATTTTTTTGCAATCTCTTTAAATTCTAGAAAGTTTGCGTAAATGATTACAAGCTTTGCGCCTGGTTTCAAGTATACTTTTGCTGAACGTAGAAAATCATTATATAAATCATCTCCTAATCTTCTACATGATTTTCCATAAGGAATGTCTGATACAATCCCATCAATTGAATTCTCTTTTAGAAATTGTGTTGATGAATCTGCAAGTGTTCGTTTTACTTGTCCTGATGTAAATGAATCTGGGAAATAATGTTCAAAGTTTTGTTTGAAATATTTTAAATCGTTCCATGAGATATCATTTCCAAATATTTTAAATCCCATATCATACCCTTCAAGTAAAATTCCACCAATACCACAGAATGGGTCAAGAAGTATACTGTTCTTATCTTTAATGTCTAAAAGATTGATTGCAGCTCTTGCCATGTCGGACTTTAATGTATATGGCATAACAACAGGCCTGTACTTTGGCATTCTTTCTAAATAATCCATTGAATTGTGATAAATCTCTGATGTGAAATAAAATGTTTCAGTTGTATCGTAAAAATAATGAAATCTTATTCCAAATTTTTTTAAACTAACAGATGGAGATTTGAATTCATCATAAACAGGCGCTGCTAGTTCACGTAAATCTTGTGGAAGTTGAAACTTTTTAAACATTCTTGATGCATTTATTGCAAAAGGCATTCCTTCATAATGTTTTGAAATTTCAAAACTAGATAGTTTTGATTTTAAATCTTCAAAAGTTCCATAAAAATTTAAAAAACTTACATGTTTTGTAAATGTTAAACGTTTAAAGATTTCATCATCCTTTGTTAATTTAATATTTGAGTTAAATCTATAGTATACATTAGAAATTTGTTCTAATTTGATTTTTTGGTTGTAGTATAAGCTGAAAAGGGTTTCAAATTCTGCTGTTGCGAATTCTTTGTTAGTTCCTTTTAAAATTACAAAATATTCAATTGTATTTGTCATAATAAGTTTAATCTATTTTGATTTATAAATACAATGGATTTCTAAAAATTAATTATAAATTACTTATGATATTTTGATATACTATTATAAAATTCTTTTTTAGAATCTTCAATATAATTTAAAAACTCCCCTAACATCAAAATATCGATTTTAAATTTTAATTTACTATACTCTAATTCAATACCATCCACTTCATTTTGAAAATTACATTTCCATGTATATGTGAAACTTATTAAATTTTCATCATATTTCTCAGTATCAATTATATTAATTAAATTTCCAAACTGACAAATTATACTTGATAATTTACTATGAAAAAAACTTTTTAAAATATCTATATTTTTAGAGTTAGACATCATATATTTTTTTAAATCTAAAATATATTTTGTAAATTCATCCATTAAAATTTTTATCTCATCATCAATTTTCTGTCTACTAAGGTCATCATTTGTTAATAAGTCTGCTTTAGGAGTTTTAGAGTCAGTGTTCTTTAAAGACGTCATCATATTAGTAAATAAAATCATTTTATAATTATCCTTTAAATTACTACTTTTTATATCTTTGTATTATATTAATCATCACGTAAATTGTCAGCTGGATTAATTTTTGCAGCTTTTAATGCTGGATACGTTCCAAATAACATTGTAAATAATACTGTAACTATTATTATTTTTAAAAAGAATGCTATTTCAAAATAAATTGGAACATTATATCCTAAATTTGTTAAAACTATTCCCAATAATTTTGCAAGTCCTAAAGATAAGAAAAATCCTATGAATGCTCCAAAGAATCCTAATGCTCCACTTTCTAATAAAAAAATATTTCTGATATCACCTCTCGTAGCACCTAACGCTTTCATTACTGAAATTTCATTTACTCTTTCAATAATGTTTGAATACATTGTATTCATCACATTAATTCCTCCTACAAATAATGCGATTGATGATACAAATCCAATTATTAAATTTAATACTCCTAATATTTGGTCAAATTGTTCGATTTGTTGTTTTGGTGATGTTACATCAATTACTTTTTCATCAGAATTTTTATTTAATTTTTTCTCAATTTTTGATTGCATTAAAGTAGCATCAGTTCCTTCAAGAAGACTTATTCTAATTACTGATACTTGATTGTTATCATAACCTGCTAAATTTTGTAAATCTTTAAACCCCATTACAATTGAATTGTCAATAAATAAATCTCCTTTTGCTTTTATTATACCAACTACTCTAAAACTTTTCCCGCCAACTTTTATACTTGTACCGATTGAAACTTTTTTATCAAATCCTTCATTTGCAGCTTTATTTCCTAAAACTATAATTCCACTATCTCCTGACTTTAAACCTCTACCCTCATCAAGTTCAATGTTTAGTTCTTTTTGAACTTTGTCTACATATTCATTTTCCCAAGAAATTGTTGTAAATATTTCTTTTTGTCTTGCGTATTCATATTGAGCTGGATAAAATAATTGTCCAGTAATATAATCATACCCTCGAACTACTTGTTTTACTTTAGTTATGTCGGTTTGTGTTAATGCGTTTGTAATACCAGCTGGCCCGCCTTGCGCGTTGTTTGCAGATTGTACCATTAATACATTTACTCCTAAAGATGAGAATTGTTCTGAGATTGCATTTGATAATCCTTGAGATACAAATATAAAAAATGTGAATGTGAAAATACCAATTATAATTCCTGAAATTGTTAAAAAAGTTCTTTTCTTTTTTTCTAATATATTTTTTGAAACTAAATTGTATAAATCACTTAAACTAATCATAATAAATATATAATAAAGTTTATTTATAATATTGTTTCACTATAAAAATTTATAATATTAGTTTGAATATCGAAGTATTATCAAATATAATCTAAAATAAATATAAATGAAATTATAACTGTTGTAATACTTGAAATTATATTTAATGAATTTTGTTTTGATAAGAATTTGTTTAATATTAAAGTATATGATTTGTCTGAAATGTTTGATAAAATATGAACTGTAATTATTA
>JABSQY010000128.1 GCA_013215525.1 Nanoarchaeales archaeon
TAATTAATAATAAACTTTTATAAATCTTAATAACCAAATTCAAGTAATGTATAGTCAAATTTTAAAGAGAAATTATCATTTGACTATGTGCAAATACTAGCATATGCTAGTATTTTTATTAATTAATTAATTTAAAATGAAAAATACCAAATATGTCCTAGGATTATTATATAAATTGAAACCACTTATTTTTAATCGATTTTTTTCAAATAAAGTTTTAATAATATTATATATAATCTTTTCAACTTCAGTATTTGTAAACTCTGTATCTCCAAATGAATTAGATTATATTAAACTTGAAATAACTAATGAAATAACTTTTGATACAACTATTGATGAGGATTTCTCAATATCTAAATTCGATTTATTTTCATACTTTCTTCCAGTTAGTTATGGGGGTTCACAGTACTTAAATGAATTTGATTCAGATTTTGAAAATAAAGAATTAATAGTTACCGAAGGTTCAAATTATGTAAGATTTGATTTTAAAGATAATTTAAATCTTTTTAACGTAATAAAGAATAAATTTATATTAGAATCAACTGTTACAAAACCTAAAGTAATTCAAAAAAATATATATCCAATTCCAATAACAAAAATTGAAGATAAATATTTAATCTATTTAGAATTTAATGGATTAGTAAATTTAAATGATAAAATTAAAAATCAAGCATCAACACTTGCAACTGGTGAAGATGACGTATTTGTAATTGCAACAAAAGTTGCAAACTGGATAACAAAAGATATAACTTATGATTTAACATCTGTTTTAGAGAATCCAGATCAAACATCCACTGATGTATTTAATTCAAAAGAAGGAGTATGCAAAGAGATTACAAATTTATTCACATCAATGATGAGAAGTTTAGGAATTCCTACAAGATTTGTAACAGGTTACGCGTACACAAACTCGGAAGAATTAACTGAGTATCTAGGTTCAAATTGGGGAGGTCATGTGTGGTCTGAAGTTTTAATTGGAGATATTTGGGTACCATTTGATTTAACATATAATCAATATGGTTTTGTAGATGCAACACACATCATAACAGACAAGTCACAATTCATCAGAAACAATGGTATATCCTTAGATGCATATAGTTATGGTATCAGAATTGTTCCAAATTCTTTATCTTTAAAAAATGAATTTAAAATAATTGAAGATAGAGAGAAATTATTTGATACAGGATTTGATATTGAATTATCTGGTCCAGACAAATTATCTTTTGGAAGTCTTGGATATGTTACTGCAAAGATTATAAATAAAATGCCATATTATCAAAACATATTTATAAATTTTGCAAAAGCTGATGTGATAGAATATTTAAATGAAAATAATGTTGAAAATATTTATATGTTTAAACCATATGAAGAACAAGAATTAACTTTTAAATATAAAATACCAAACGACTTAGATGAAAATTATAAATATACTTTCCCATTTTTGGTATATAATAACTTTTTTGAAAAAAGTTTAAAAATTGAAGTTGCAAATACATTTCAATTTTATAATGAAATAAAACATCCTGAAGAAAAAACAAAACAAATATTTTATACTGATAATAATTTATACTATAAATGTGATTATGAATTAGGATTAGATGTTGATAATTTAGAGATTATTTGTATTATTCAAAATCCAAATAATTTTGAAATAAATGAATTACAAGTTTGTGTTTCACAAACTTGTAAAAATTTAAATTTAAAAGTAAATGAATTAGTAACACTTACATTTCAAACTTTAAAAAAAGAAACTCAATTATTCTCAAATTATGACGGAAACTCTGAAAAAATAAATTTAAATTTCAAATATCCTCAGTTAGTATTATCTCATAATGCAATTTATGAGGATTTAAAAATAAATCTTCAAACAATCACATATATTAATAATTTAAAATTAGAAATTTTAATTAATGATGAAATCATATTTGATGAAAAAATATCTGAATTTGAGGTTTTGGACTTAACTCCTAAACCTGGGGAGCAAAATTTAAAATTCAAATTATATCATGGAGAGATAATTTTTGACCAAATTGAAAAAAATATTTTTATTGAAAAAACTCCGTTTTTCATAGCTATTAAACAATGGTTTGATAGAAACTTATTTGAAAATTAATAATAAAATATGGAAAATAAAATAAAGATGACTACAGAGCAAAGCCTAACACAATCTCTACACAAAGCAATTCAAATAGGAGATAATAAAATACGTGCTCAAATTCAATTAAAATTATCTCAATATTATTATAATCAAAATAAGTTTATAGATGCAAGAGTTCATCTAAACCAGATAACAAAATTATATTCAAACTATCCAAATGTTAATTATTATTTAGGACTTGTAGAATTAAATCTTCAAAATGACGAGATTGCAATTAAATATTTCAAATCTGAATTAAAAATAAATCCTAATCATGATTTTGCAAAACAAATCTTAGAAAAATTTCAAATCAAATCTAATTACCCAATTTCTACAATAATATTATTTTTAATATCTTTAATTACATACTTTTTAGTAACTCCAAACTTTGAAACTTTATTAAAATTTGGAGCATCTAATTTTAACTTATCAATCTTTTCTCTATATACATCAATATTTTTCCATGTAAATTTTTATCACTTATTATTTAATAGTATATTTTTACTAATGTTTGGTTTTTACTTAGAAAAATATATTGGGAATTTAAAGTTATTATTAATATTTATTTGTGGTGGAATTGTTGGTAACTTTTTTCAAGTATTATTTTCATTTGATGGAATTGTAGTTGGAATGAGTGCTGCAATCTTTGCAATCTTTGGAGCAATCGTAGTTAAAGAACCATTACTTAATTTCAACTTATTTGGTTTTATTAAAATTCCTTTAATATTATTATTTGGACTTGTATTCATATTACAATATTATATTTCAATATTAATTAATGTTGATAATATTTTACTTGGAGAAATTGCTCATCTGTTTGGATTTATAACTGGATTATTTATACTTGTATTATTTAATCGAGATTTAATCTTTATGTTTTATAATTGGTTAATTATTTCAGTGGGATTTGTATTGTTAACATATTCAACATCAAACCTATATGCGCAAATTATATTATCTAATTTTATTGGAATCACATCATTTTCATTTTTATTAATATTTTCATTACTAATTATAATTTATGCATACTACAAATTAAAATTTGATTTACTATTAGATAAAAATACAGAGGTACAATAATGGTATCACGTAAAT
>JABSQY010000013.1 GCA_013215525.1 Nanoarchaeales archaeon
TAAACTAATAATATTTTAAGTGTATTTTACGGTGTTTGTGGAGTCCGTATTACCGTCCTTTATATAGTGTTTGTAAATATATTAACTGATTTCATATAGAATTTAAATGATTATATTTTAAGTGTATTTTATGGCATTTGTAAGGTCTGTGTTACCATCCTTTATATAGTGTTTGTAAATATATCCACGCATTTCATATAGAATTCAAATGATTATATTTAAAGTGTGTTTTATGGCATTTGTGAGGTCCGTGTCACCGTCCTTTATATAGTGTTTGTAAATATATTATCTGATTTCATATAGAATTTAAATAATTATATTTTAAGTGTGTTTTATGGTGTTTGTGGAGTCCGTAGTACCGTCCTTTATATAGTGTTTGTTATATTTCAAACCATTTCTTATTAATTGAAAGTAAAGTCTAAACATTACTTCGAAAAAGAGAAGAAAATTATTTATCCACTTCGCTAACGCTTCATTCCAAAATAAAAGAGCTCAATAGATAAGAAAGGAAAATACAATTCCAAAAAATTTACTCTTTATTTTCCGTTACACTCCAAATAAAAAGTAACTTTCTTTGAAACATAACTAATGTTTTCTTTGATTTCAAGAAAACTAAAAATAGAATAAATTTATTAACAAATTCCACTTCGTTCCATTTCTTAATAAATTTAAATAATTAAAACCCGCTTTAGATAAACACAATATATTTATATAATATTTTAAACCAAAATTGACATGGAAGTACACATTAAAAACGGAATAATTGGATTAGAATATGCAATTAGAAATGCAAGAACTGATTTAGAAGAACAACAAAACAAAATATGTAAAACAGAACATGAAGAACAAGAAAAAGAAAAACAATGTACATATTTAAAATCATTAATAATAAAATTTAAAGAAAACATAGTAAAATTAAAAAAAGATAATCCAGAATAAAACAAATTAATAAATATATTTCTAAGTAAAGATACAAAATAACAAAAACAAAAAAGCAGAAACCAACGCGAAGCCAATTTTCGCTTAAATTCTAACTTCGTTTTCAGATTTTTTCAAGAATGCTGAAATTCAGGTGCCCAATTTATAGCGGCGCTATATTGGATAGTACCTTAATTTTAGTATTATTGGAAATAATATGGAAACTTACGAAAGTAATGCAAAAAACAAAATAGAATTTTCACAAGTGAAAAAATACTTAATAAAAAATAGAATTTTCCTAAAAGGAAAATGAAATAATTAACGAATTGTTTTAAGTTTACTAGGATCAAACTTAGGTCTTTTAGATAGATAATTCTCAAGGATAAAAGCCTTAATAAGTTCAGAATCAGTATAAAACTTATACTTCTTTAAAGTCTTAAGAGCTTCCATCTTTTTTTCCTTATCCTCTTCATTAAAAATATCTTCCTTTGAAAAGTATAAAGTAACAGGAGTATTATCTGTAGTAACTTTTTTAAGTAAAGCTAATTGTTGTTCAACCTTGTAACCGCATGATTCAGTAAAATCAATTACAAAAACCATAGACTGACAATAATCTCTTAACACAATCTCAGCTCTCTCTTCAATTCCATTATTTTTAGTTCTACCTAATAAACCAGGAGTATCAATAATTTGAATCGCCTTTTGTTCTTTGTAATACAAATATGAAAACATTAAACCTTTAGTTGTAAAAGGATAATTTTGAATCTCAACATTACTTCCTGTAATTTTTTTCATTAAAGTAGATTTTCCAACATTAGGAAATCCAGCAATACACACAGTATATAAATCTTCAAAAGAAGGTAATTGATTCATAAATAATCTAGCATTATCTAAAGTAATAAATGCCTTTTTAGATTTTGAAAATAATGAATTTACTCTACCTAAATATTTCTTCATAATATATCCCATTGTCTCTTGAGAACGAACTGTCTTTAACTTAAACTCACTCTTTTGAGTAAATTCATCACAACCATCACAAATCCACTTTAAATCATTTAAAGCTTCCTTAATCATAGAAGTTGAAGTTTCAGAAGTATTAATTAAATCTAAATATACTTTATCAACTTTCATAAAATTTGGGAAAGTTCTAATTAGCTTTCGCACATCGTTGTTAACTCTTGAATTTAGATGTCGTACTTTTTGTAACTCTAAATCTTTTCTTTTATTTAGATTATTATCTTCTTTACTCTTTCTTTGGAAAGTTGCAACTCTTTTAAATCTATTATCTACAACTAACTTCTCTTTAGCAGCAAACGCTTCCATAGATTTCATAGCTCTATCAATATAGAAATTTTCTTTTTCGATTTTTGGTATTTTAAACATTTTTTTAGGTCTCCAAACATAAAATTTCAACAAGTTTTAATCAAAATGAAAAAAAAGTACTTTATATTACGTTTATTATAATAATAAATAACATAATCTATATTATAAATGTAACTCAAAGTATTAAATGCTAAAAAAAAAATTTAACAAACAAATGATTCAAAATATGGGTTCTTATTAACAATAACGATAAAGCAGAATGTCAAGCGATAGCAAAATTCGCTTTAATTCAAATTTCTCGTATTCATTTTTTCAAGGGTGCTAACTTTTTGAATGTCAGATTAGAGTATACTTTGTGAAACTCTTTGATTTCACAACGGCTTAGAAATTTAATAGGATAATTTCTTGACATCTATCTGACTTCATAAAGTTAGTGTAATTGGACAAATGAGAACGATTGTGAAAGCAAGATAAAAAATATAGAAAACAATATATATTTTAAATGACAAGAATATTTTAAAAACAAAAAACAAAATTTATTAGACATGAGTCTTATAATACACAGTACAATTATTATCATAACAAGTATTTTAATATACTATTTAGGAGAAAAATTTGCTAAATCATCAACAATTTTAGGAAATTATTTTCACTTATCAAAATCAGTAAAAGGTGCAACATTTGATGCAATTGCAGGTTCAATGCCTGAATTAATGGTAGCTTTATTTTCCGTAATATTTTTCGCAAAATTTGAAGTAGGAATTGGAACAATTGCAGGTTCCGCTTTATTTAATCTTTTAATAATACCTGGAATATGCGTACTAGTATCTAAAAAAGTATTTAGAGTATCTAAAGAAGTATTAACACGTGACGCGTTATTTTATTTAATCTCAATCTTTATACTATTAGTACTTGTAATTTACGCAAAAACTTGGGGATTTTTAGTAGCATTAATTTTAATTGGTACATATTTTGTATATCTTCACAAAATCGTATCTGATTCAAAAAAATACAACGAGCACATACAGAGAGCGCAACACGAATCAAAATCAAAATTAATTAAGGAATTAGTTGTATTTTTTGGAACAATGTTTGCAATGGGACTTGCAACATATTTTCTAACAGATGCAGCAATTAAAATTTCAGAAATTTTATCAATCTCTCCAATCATAATCGCATTCACAGTAATCGCTGCAGCAACATCAATCCCAGACACAGTAATCTCTGTGTACAATGCAAAACGTGGACGTGACGATGATGCAATGTCAAACGTATTCGGATCAAACATTTTTGACATCTTAATAGGATTAGGATTACCTTTAGTAATTTATGTAGCAACAGTTGGAACATTAACAATTGTATTTGAATATAAAGAAATTATATTCGGATTACTAGGAGCAACTATTATGTTATTCTACTTTATGATGCAAGATAACAAATTAGAAAAAAAAGAAGGAGTATTCTTATTATTACTATATGTGTTCTTTGTAGTATATGTAGTATCATTAGCACTTTAAATAATATCAATAACAAACAATAAAAAAATAACATTAATAAAAATGAAATTCGAACAATTTACAAATATCAACGAACTAACTGAGTGGATGAATATTGCAAAACTAGCAGGATTAAAATCAACTGAATTTGTTGAAAACGAAGTAAAAGAAAGTATACTAAATGTAACTAATACAAATGATAAAAATAGTATAACTAATAATACAATTAATTTAAACATAGGGATTGCATACTGTATGCGAAACCAAGATAATAAAATAATTGGAACATCTTTTTTAAAACAAATAGAAGAATATGATTCAAGTAATCAAATCACAATTTTCCATATTGCAATTGATGAAACATTAAGAGGACAAGGTTTAGGAAAACAACTAATGAATGAAACATTTAAATGTGCAAAAAGACTAAAACTATCATTTGCAAATTTATACACAACAACACAAAGTAACTTTTATCTTAATTGTGGGATGAAAAAATATGGTGAATTTCCAGATTTAATTAAAACAAAACAAAACAAAAAATTTTCAAGAAAATACTTATATATTAATTTAGATACAATAAATTAATATTAATAATTTACTAATTTAAACACTTAAATTAAATTTTAATATATAATTCTTATAAGCAAACCTATTTAAACATTAAAAATCATAATAGGATATGAACAAATTTTTAAAAATAAGTTTACAATAATTACTTGTAGTTTCAGTAATTGGTGTAGCAATGGGAAATCGTAACATAGAAACAGAACATATGTTATTAGATGATGGAAAATATCAATTTATCTCAAAATCACAAATGAGTTATTTTGATAAGAAATTAGAAATTAAACCTGAATATGCTGGGTCATACGCATTAAGAAAAGATGATAATAAAGTTATGGGGATTTGGGGTCCGGAATCATTTGCTCAATTTATCATGGCGCCAAACACTCGAGTACAAGCTCCAGCAGGTGGAAATTTAATAAAAGATGATAATTTTTTTCTAGGATCTGAACGTAATCCAGGTAACGCAATCCTTGGATATAAAATATTTAGAATAAAGGCTTTAGATACTATAAAAGGGAAAGCATTTACAAAGTATTTAGGAATTTAATAATAAAAATAGATTAAACTATTTTTTTATTACCAAATAATTCCTTTTCAATTTTAATTTTATTTCTCAAATAGATTTGAGAAATAATAACTAAACAAAACATTGAGGCCATAGAGATTACAAACGACACTTTAAACATTTCTACACTAATAAACATAATTAAAAATAAAGGAAAATTTAACCACATATAAGCGGTATTTCTAAACGTTGAAACATCTAAAAAACTAGCAGTTCTTGAAGCCTTAATCAATCTAGATTCAGTTGATACAAAAATCATATTTGTAAAAAACCCAACAAAAATTGCACTTAAAATAAAAATTTCAATAATTGGGAAAAAGATTCTAATCACCCAAACAATCCCAAGACACAAAGCTCCAAAAATAATAATCTTAAACTTTTCATGTTTATCAACAAACTTTCCAATAAACATATTAAAAATAATACTTCCAATCGCAAGCACAATAGGTAGAAAACTTACAGTCTCAATACTTGAAAAAGTAATAAAGATAAATATAGGTAAAATAATTTCTTCTATTTGATAATGAACTCCATATAAACTAATTAAAAAAAAGCTTTGTCTTGACTCTTTATTCTTAAGCATTTGAAATACATTCTTTTTCTTTTTAGAAACTAAAAATTTATCTGATAACTTAAACAAAGGATATAAAGAACATAAAAACAAAACAATAGATAAAGTAATTAAATAATTTTTATTAAAAAAAATTAAAAATAACGCTCCAATAATTGGTGTAATTAAACTACTAACACTTTTAATAATATTTAATATTCCAATCTTATTTCCAACATATTTAGACTTAGAAATAGATTCATTAAAAATTAACCAATGCGCAACCCAGAAAAAACTATCATACAGCGCCATAAGTAACGCGATACCTGCAAGATACAACCAAGAAACATTAATAAAATATAATTAAATAAAATATAATATCTCAAAAAATAACCCAAACATAATTGTATTCTTAGTTCCAAACTTTGCAACATGTTCTCTTGCAACAAAATTTAAAATAAACTCAAATAAACCAAAACACATTAAATAAAAAAGAATCATTCCAATTGAGAAACCTTCCATATACAAAATAATAGGTAAAAATATTCCAATAAGACTTCTCCCAATATTGTGAATAAATCACTATTAAAATAATGATTTAAATGATGAAATCTATGATGATATAACTTCATAAACATTAAACTTATTTTTTATTTATAAATTTAGATAGTAACTTTCAATAAACAATTTCCATAAATGGAAATATACTTAATAGATGTTCCACTCTGTCACATAAAGTATATTTAATCTTTGATGATAAATTTGTAGTTTCACATTCGTAACAAAAATAAGCCAAATTCGCTTCGCTAAAAACTCAAAAAAATAAAAATAATAACAAACAACAAAAACCAAACAAAAACCAAAATAAACAAACATTATACATATAAATCTAATTTTGCTTAAAAGTTAATAGAAATATTTAAATACTAAAAAATCAATATCTTAACATATGGCAAACTTTAGTGAAACTCCTTTAATGGAAATTATACTTAGAAGATACGAAACTCCTCATGATTTAAATGAGAGAGACGCTTTAAAAAAAATTTGTTTATCTCTTGGATTATTACAACCTGGTGATAGTCGTGATGTGATTGTAGACATTTTAATGGTTTTAGAAAGATCTAAAAAAATTAAAAAAGAAATCTCAGCTGTTGAAATCAAAGACGAATTATTAGCAATCAGAAAAGAAAACGGATTATCCTTAAATGGAACTGCGGATTCAAACATTAGACGACAACTAAAAAGATTAAGAGATATTTTCTTAGTTGAAAAAGTTAAAAATAGTTATAGGATTTTAGAATTTATGAGTTTAGAACAAATCTTTGAAACAAAAATTAAAAAAATCATTCTAGATGCAATTTTAACAAGAAACACAGAATACTTTAATTACTACACTAAATACGAAACTCAAAGACCAAAAGAACCACAAACAATTGAGGAGTTGGAACATGAAAACAACTATTAAATCATATTTAACAGTTTTTTTAATTACATTAACTCTAATCTTATCTGGATGTAGTTCAGACTCAGGAGCAAAACAATCAGGGATATTAGGAATTGGTGGAAGTTCATCAAGTTCATCAAGTTCTGGCGGTGTATCAATTAACTTTGAAGAATTAAGTTTTAGCCCACAAAAAGATAATGAATTTTCATTAGTAATGAATTTACAAAATAGTTTATTACACGATGTTGATGTTAAAATCAGACCAACAGGTTTTGATTGGGACTATTTAGTATCAGGATTACAAAAAGAATTTACTCTTTCATTATCTAAAGCAACATCAACTGGTGTAAACCAAAATGCACATTATGTAGAAGGAATTAAATTATCTGGATTTACTGGAGATTATAATTGGAATCCAACATTTAAATACTGTTATCCTGTAAAAAATCAATTTAGAGAACAAGTATGTGTTCCAAATAGATTAAACACATGTGATGCAGACATTGTTGCAGATAAATTTTCAAATGGATTATTAACAACTACAATTAAAACAATTTACCCAATTTCAGATGAAAAAATAGGAATTGAATTTGAAGTATCAAACGGTAATAATGGAGTTGTTGTAAATGAATGTTTTCAAGATGAAAATAAAAATAGTTTTGGAAATAAAATTTCTGACCCAGTTGTAAAATTAGGAACAAAATTAGGAACATGTTTTGCAACATCAACATCAAACGGATTTTCATTAAACAAAAACAAACTAACATTTAAATGTGAATTTGAAAGAAGTGGAGATTCATCAGAATACTACGCATCACAAGTAACTGTAAATTATGGATACCTATACGCTCAAAGTACAAAGAACCAAATCACAATTGTTGATTTAGAAAATAGAAATAATTAATGTAATTAATATAAATATATAAATAAAAAATGTTTTTCAAAGAAAAAAGAATCATAATCGGACTAATTGAATCAATAACTCTAGAGAATGGAGTTACGTATAAAGCAAAAATTGATACCGGTGCAGATTCAAGTTCAATAGATAGTAATTTATTGGAAAAATTAGGAGAAAAAAAAATAATTTCTCACAGATTTGTAAAATCAGCACTAGGTAGAATAAAAAGACCAAAAGTTAATTTAGAAGTAGAATTTCAATCAAAAAAATTTACAGAATCATTCACAGTAGCAGATAGGTCACACCTTCGATATAAAGTATTAATTGGGAAAGATATATTAAAAAAAGAAGGATTTTTAATTGACCCAAACAAACAAAACGATTAAATAATAAATTTCCAAGTAATTATTTATCAATTATTTCTATTTTTTAACAAAAATCAATAAATAAATTACAAACGATAGCCCAAATCTTATAATTTCAAATTTCTAGTTCTCATTTTTTCAAGAATGTTTATTATTTATTATCTGGTTAGAGTATACATCTACCAGATATTAAAAAATGAATATTATTGTAAAATTGTGGGCGATTACGAAAGTAAGGTAAAAACTAATAAAATCAAACGCAAGATACTTTTATAAAGAATCTACTCTTATAATTTATTAGATACATGGTATTAAAAATCGGAATTATTAGTCTTGGAAGTAAATCTTCAAGAATGATTATTGATGAAGCAAAACATTTTTTTGATGAAGTTGAAGAAATCGACATCAGAAAAATCGAAGTAAAAATCGACTCAAAAACTGAAGTTTTATACGATGGGGAACCACTTAAAAACTACGACTGTCTATATATGAGGGGAAGTTACAAATACTCTTCTTTATTATATGCAGTATCTGAGCATTTCAAAGGTAAATGTTACTTGCCTTTAAGTGCAAACGCGCACGTAATCGGACACGATAAGTTCAAAACTCATCTAAAACTATCACAAGTAAGTTCAATTAAAATGCCAAACACTTATTTTACTGCAAAAATAACTGAAGCAAAAACATTTCTAAAAACTCTAAACTATCCAATAATTTTAAAATTCCCAAGTGGGACACATGGAAAAGGAGTAATCTTTGCAGAATCCTATTCCTCAGCATCTTCAATGGTTGACGCATTAGATGTATTTAACCAACCAGTTCTAATTCAAGACTATATTCCAGTAAAATCAGACATTAGAGTAATTGTTGCTGGTGACAAAATTATTGGTTCAATGAAACGAACTGCTGAAAGAGGAGAAATCAGAGCAAATTCACATCAAGGTGGGGACGCAGAGCCATTTCTTGTAACGCCAGAGATTAAATTAATGTCAATTGCAGCTGCAAAAAAAATAAAAGCAGACATTTGCGCAGTAGATTTAATTGAATCAGATTACGGACCATTAATTCTTGAAGTAAACACATCACCAGGATTACAAAAAATTACAGAAACAACAAAAAAAAATATCGCCGGAGAGATTGCACATTTCTTATTTGAAGAAACAATGAAATATAAAGATATTAAAAATAAAACACTTTCAAAAGAAATGAATGATGAAATTGGAATTGAAGATATCGGAATAAGAGATTACGCAACAGAAATTAAAATGAACGCTGGAAGAATAATATTACCTGAATTTGCATCACAACAAGCAGAATTCTGGCCAGGTGAAGAAATTTCAATAAAAACAAGTAAAGGAAAAATTGTAATTACAAAAAATTAATTATCATAACTTTTTATTTTTCTATCTAAATAAAATATATTTATTCTTTATAAACTCCCTTAAGTGTCCCTGAAACTCTTTTAACTTCAATAGAACACGGATTATTATTTCCTAAAAATAAAACTAAACTTAAAATTCCAATCAAATTATCTGAGGATTTAGTTGAACATTTTAAAACAATTTCTTGTTTATCAAAATCAAACTTATCTCGTAATACCCAAACTCCTGCTTTACCCATCTCAACTGAACCCATAAAAGAAATAATTTGTTCAATTAAGTTTTCTGAAACTGTTTTAAAATCTAATTTAGACGCAGATTTAATAACTGCTCTAATAAATCTCTTTTTTTGTCTTAATGTTGGTTGCAAAGGTTTTAACTTTGTATCTTCAATCTGTGACTTTGTTGTTTTATTTGAATTTTTATGAACCATTTTTAATTTTTTTTAATCTAAATAAGAAATAAATTCTTAATACCTATTAAGTAAAGTATAAAAGAATTTATAAACTTTTATTGCTAAAAGTTAATATGAGAGACATTGGTTATTTATTTCCAAAAAAAATTGAACTATTTCCCATCACAATTGTAACATTTGTATTATCTTTATTATTTTCAATATTAATAATCAAATTATCTTCTATTCAAAATGACTTAATAGGAATTTTCATTCCAATCTTTATATTCTTAAATTTATTATTTCATACAAAATTAATCTTTATGAAATATACTGGACTAAGATATGGAATTGAATTAACATTTGCTTTAACTTATTTTAATTATTATGGAGTTCGAAAATTTGAGACATTATCAAATAAATTCCCAGATTTAACTAAACAAGGATTATCAACTATAATTATAAGTATTCTAATCTACATTATAACATTAGGATTTTTAATAGTTCCATCAATTTGGAAAATTAATTTTAAAAAAATTCCACATTTATATATCGGATCAGGAGAACATCACGAATTAGGGTTTGCATTAACACCTTTATTTGAAGTTACATATTTCAGAATCGCAAAAACATACATTACTGGATTTTTTTTTTATTTTATATTCGCGCAACTAATAGAAATATTTTTTAAACAAGCAGAATTATATCCTTGGTTACAAGCAATTACATTCTACATCGCATTTTTCACACTAATCCCAATGCCTGGATTTGAAGGATATGAGTTATACTTACGTAATAAATTTGGATACATGATGTTAATTCCAATTCTATTTACTGGAATGTTGTCAATTATAGTTTTTGAAAGTGTTTTTTTCACAGTATTAGTTGTCTTTTTAGTATTTGGATACATATACTTTGATAATTTATGGAAAAAAATGCAACACGGAGCGCACTAAATTAAACTAAAAATACGTTTTTCTCTAGTTAATTATTTAAATAAAGAACTCTTTTTTATATTTAGATGAACCCTGAAGAAATCAAAAAAGATGCTCAAAAAATTATGGATAATTTTATGGGTGAAATGAAAGATATTCAAATTGAAGAAAATTTCGTTTTAGAAAGAGAAAAATGTTTCAGAGAAGAAGGAAATGGAACTGCTCCAGATGAAGATTTTAAACAAAGATTTTTATCAAATGCAAAAAGAACTTCAGGAGATGCAATCTTAGCAAATAAAGGAGATTGGGTTTAAGTTATTTAATTTAATTAAATAATATTTCAAATTAATAAATATAAAATGGTTAGCGAAAAAAGATTAAAAGGACACGGAGGAAAACACCAAGATGAAGTATCAAAAGCTGCAAAGTATGGTGGAATGTTTTTATTAGCAATTATGATTTTATCAATTGTAGGATTTGCTTTAGCGCAAGGTGGTGGATATTCTTCTGAAGGACACGGAAGTGGAGATGGACAAAATTTTCCATTAACTGAAAGTGCATTTCAAGATGGATATTCCGGAGAAACTTACTGGGGAGCAGTTATTCAAGGAGAAAGATTTATTTTTATGGATGGAATTGAGGGATTTGATGACTTTACTAATTTAGCAAATTTAGCAAACACAATTAAATCAAAATCAGAACAAATCTTATTAATTAAAATTGATTCAAACTTTACAAATTCAGACGCTTTATATTTACTTGAAGAAAAATTATTTCCAGTAACTGGAATTCAAACAACAAGAGTAGCACACGATTCAGAATGTAATGAAAACACATTATTATTCACAAATGAAATGATTGAAGATTCATCATGTCTACAATTTATAGCACCACAAGGAGAAGAAGCATATTTTGCTGACATTTTCGTGTACCATATGATTAAATAATTGTGTAACAATTTTTTATCAAATGGTGATTAGAAATCTTTCATTTCTATTTTATCATATGATTAAATAAATAAATCGTCGATTTATTTAAACTATTTCTTTAATACAACTCAACTAACACAACACATAATTAAATATTATAATTGATTTTTATTTATTATGTTACATAATTTAAATCATAAATTATCAATTCCAACTTGGGTTTTAATTTTAATTGCAATAATGATAAGTTTAATTTATCCAAAATTTGGATTAAACTTTCAACCATATATCACGCCATTAATGATGGCACTTATGTTCTTTAGTTTTTTAAATATAAATTTTCAAAGTTTATCAGATAACCTACACCACATAAAAAAACCTTCAGAAATATTATTAATTGTACACTTTTTATCTCCAATATTAGTTTTATTATTAAAACCATATCTAGACCCGCAAATCTTTTTAGGATTAATAATTGCAGCATCAACAGCTGCGGGAGTATCCACGGTTTTTCTATCTTCATTATTCAAAGGAAACCCAAACACAGCATTATTAATAACTTTCACATCACACATGCTAGCACCAATCCTAATTCCTTTAGTGATTTATATATTTACAAGACAAGTAATTGATATAAATTATATTGCAATATCATTTACAATAATTAAATTAATAATAATTCCATTATTACTTGCAATGTTTTTCCATCACTTTAAAGCATATAAAAAAGTAGTTCCATACGCAAGTAAAATTTCAAGTTTTATATTATTTTTTGTAATACTTGGAATAATATCGCCAGTCCAAAAATTTCTAGTAGAGAATATAAAATTAACATTTTTATTAGTAGCAATAATAATTGGACTTACAACAATTAACTTTTTAGTTGGATACTTTTTAGGTAAAACAAAAGAAGAAAAAATAACTTATGGAATTTGTGCAAACTATAAAAATTATGCGCTAGCATCAATTATAGCATTATCAAACTTTGAACCAGTTGTCGCAATTCCAGCAGCTGTGTACGGACTTGTAAACAATTTTTTTCTAATCCCATTACAGTTTTTTTTACACTCAAAAAAATAATTTTTATACTTATTTATTATCAAATAATAAATTTTCTCCAATAAATTTAATTAATTCAGATTCAGAATTAACATCTAAATTTGTAATATTTACTTTTTTATACTTAATTCCATATCTTTTATTTAAAGTTTCTCCCATTGAATTTATAACTAAATCATATCTCGTTTTTATATATTCATAATCTTCTTTTCCGTCATCACTATCAAGGTTTTCTCTCGCAATTAATTGTTCAAATGAGTTATCATTATTAATATGTAAAATTAAAATATTTTTTAATTCTTCTTTTTCTAATTCATATTTTTTTATAAAATATTCAGTTTTTAAAAGCACATCATTAGCTAATTCATCATCATTTTTTTCATCATAAATTGTATCTAAAAATACAAAATTTAATAATAATCCATCAAATAATATTTTTTTCTCAGTTTTATCTTTTAATATATCTCTTATTTTTTTAATTCTTTTAAAATCATATTTATTAATACTAAAATCATTACCACTTTCAGCAAATCTTTCAATTAAATGGGAGTGATCTTCTATGTCTAAAGTATATTCGTGTCCATGTAATCCTCTAAATACATTTTTAATTAAAGTTGTTTTACCAACTCCCATTATTCCAACAAAAATAATAACTTTAGGAAACTTTTTTTCTTTTCTTTTTAAAAAATTAAATAGTCCCATTTTAAATTTATTATTTTATTTTTCTTCTTCTTTCTTTTTCTTCTTAGCAGGTGCTTTCTTTTTAGCAGCAGGTTTCTTCTTATCAGTATCAGCTTTTTTCTTAGCAGGAGCTTTCTTTTTAGCAACCTTAGGCTTTGGAATAACTGGAGTAATATCAACTTTCCCACCCTTAATATACATCATAGTTTTACACTTAGGATAATTATTACAACCTAAAAACTCACCATAAAAAGATTTACGTAAAATCATCTGACCTTCAGAACAAGTAGGACAAGTCATATTTTGTTCATCATACTTTTTCTCTTGATCTTCTAAAGCAACTTTATCAGGATTTACCATAAATTTAGTTAACCTTCCTTCTTTTCCACCAAGAGCCCAAATTTTCCCATTTTCATCAATAGCATCTTCTTCAAGACCTTTAATAACTGGAACATTTGGAGCAGAAAATATAGTTTTACAATCTGGATACTTATCACATGCAATAAATTTTTGAGGTCCTTTTCTTTGTTTCTTTAATACAAGAGTTCCTTCTTCACAACTAGGACACTTAGCAATTTTTGCCGCTTGAAACACTGCAAGTTTTGATGCTGTTGCTAATTGTTTTCCTAATTCAACTTCTTTAGATTTAATATCTGCAAGTACAACTTCAAGTTTAGCACGAGCTTCTTTAAGAACTTTCTCTGGAGTTGTATTCCCTAAACGAACATCTTCCATCTTTTCTTCAAACTCACGAGTTAATGCTTCATCAACAAGCATAGGCACCTCACGTGCAAGAATTTCATCCATTGATAATCCAAGTTCTGTAACCTTAATAGACTTATCAACAATGAACGCTCTCTTTTTTAAATTCTCTAAAATATCAGCACGTGTAGCTTTAGTTCCAAGATTTCTTTTTTCTAATTCTTTAATAATACTCGCGTCAGTATAACGCTTTGGTGGATTTGTTTCTTTATCTTCACGAATAATTTCTTTATTAATAACAGTATCACCCTCAGTTAAAACTGGTAACTCAACATCTTTAGCTTTCACATAAGGTGCATAAAGTTCATGCCAGTTTTTAATAATTGTACGAGTTCCAGATAAAATAAATTGATGAGTATTTACATCAACTCTAATTGTGTTAGTTTCTTTAACTGCAGGTTCTCCAAACACAGCAAAAAATCTTTTCACAACTAAATCATAAACTTTCATCTCAACAGGATCTAAACTTTTAGGAATTTCTCCAGTTGGGTGAATTGCAGGGTGCGCTGGATCTTCTTTTTTACCTTCATTAGGTTTAAGTTCTGGATTAACCTCAAGAACTTTAGATACAAAATCTTTATACTTTGCTTGTTTATTTAATTGATCTAAAACATTTTTTAAATTTAATTCAGAAGGTAATTTTTGTGAAGATGTTCTTGGATAAGAAGTAACTCCTTCAATATATAATTTTTGAGCAATCTCAATAGTTCTTTTAGGAGAATATCCAAACAAAGTTGATGCTTCCATTTGTAATGAAGTTAAATCAAAAGGAATTGGAACAGCTTGATTAAACTTCTTTGAAGAAATCTCAGTAATCTTTCCATCCTTTCCAGAAGTTTCAGAAACAACTAAATCAGCAAATCCAGAATCAAAAATTTTATGTTTATCAACAGTAACTTTTTTTCCATCTTCATCAACTTTTTCAGCAAGAATTTTTTTCCGTTCAGCAATTTGATCTTTAGATAATTCATAATGTAAATTTACATCAATATTATCACAATTACCATCCATAAAAATTTCAGAATACTTTTCAGGAATAAATGCTGCAATCTTTCTTTCTCTCTCAGCTAAAAAATGTAATGCAGGCGCTTGTACACGTCCAGTAGACATAACTTTAAACTGCCCAGCACCTTTCTTAATAGATTCAGTAAATGCACGTGAAAGATTAATTCCGTAATACCAATCTAAATTATGTCTAGTAACTCCAGCATTTGCTTGACCCCAAACAATAGTTGGTAACTTATTTTCATATGATTTAATTAAATCGTTTTTAGTAAGAGTTGAAAACTTCATTCTCTCTGCATCTTTTAATTTAAGAGCATGTAACACAACATTTAATCCAATAACTTCTCCTTCAATATCAAAATCGGCAGCAACAGTAACTGAACTTGCTTCTTTACCAAGCATTTTAATTGTATCAATATAATCTTTAGTATACGCTGCAGCTTTATTCATCTTATAAGTTGGTTTCCATTCTGTATCAAAAACTGGATACTTCCAACTTTCTCCACCTTTCTCACCAAGACCATAAAGATGTCCAACAGCAGAACACACTCTAATTTGTTTTCCATTGTGAGTTAAAGAAAAATAATTAACTTTATCACGAAGTTTCGTAGCACCCTTATCAGCAAGAGCATTGGCAATTTTTTCCGCTGCCTGCGGTTTCTCAGAAATTATTAGTTCGTACATTTTTTTGATTTTCTCCAGATTGTTTTGAAAATTGTAAATAATACGCCAGAAATTTAGAAAATTTATATTGTATTTTGATTTACCTTTTCAAATGTCTAAAACATTTGTTTATAGTAAAAAATAAAATTAAACTATTATAAAACTTTGTTTTAAAATTGAATTATTATCAACTTAATAAAAATAAATAAGAATAAATAAAATATAAAAAAAATTAGAACTCACTAAAATCTAAAGTACAAAAATAATCATCTAAATTTTCAGCACGTCTAATAAGTTTCACATCTCCATCTTTTTGTAAATATAACTCGCAAGGTCTAAGTTTTGCATTGTACTGAAATCCCATAGAAAGTCCATGTGCACCAGCATCACAAATAACTAAATTATCTCCAATATCAATTTCACATAACTTTCTATCAATTGCAAATTTATCATTATTTTCGCATAAAGAACCTACAACATCATAAGTAAAATTCTTTAAATTATTCTCTTTACCTAAAACAATAACTTCGTGATATTCACCATACATCCCCGCACGCATTAACGCAGACATGCAAGAATCAACACCAATATATTCTTTGTATATATGTTTTTTATGGATAACTTTTGTAACTAAATAACCATAAGGTCCAGTAATCATCCTACCCATTTCCATAAATAATTTTAAATCACGCCCATCAAAAACTTTCTCAATTTCACTTCCAACAAACTCCAAATCAACAGCCTGCTCATCTGGTTTATATGGAACTCCAATCCCTCCTCCAATATTAATAAATTCAAATTTAATTCCAATTTTTAAAGAGATTTCATCAACTAAGTTAAGTAACATTTTCACAGTTTCTATAAAATATTTAGGATCTAACTCATTTGATGCAACCATTGTATGAATCCCAAATCTTTTAATTCCTTTATCTTTTAAAATTTTATATCCTTCAAAAAGTTGTTCTTTAATAAATCCAAATTTTGCATCACAAGGTTTACCAATCAAAACATTTCCTTCACGTAAATCTCCAGGATTATATCTAAAAGAAATAACATCTGGAAGTTCAACACATTTCTCTAAAAATTCAATATGTGTAAAATCATCTAAATTAATTATTGCCCCTAATTTATACGCCTTAACAAATTCTTCAGGCAGAGTATTATTTGATGTAAACATAATATTTTCTCCAACAATACCAACTTTTTCACATAAAACTAATTCTCCTAAAGAAGAACAATCAGACCCAAATCCTACGCCTTGTAAAGTTTTCAAAATATGTGGATTTGGTGTAGCTTTCACTGCGAAATATTCTTTAAAACCTTTATTCCAACTAAAAGCTTTTTTTAATTTTTGAGCATTTTCAATAATTGCTTTTTCATCATAAATATGAAATGGCGTTGGGAACTTTTTACTTATTTGTTCAATTTTCTCTTTTATAAATGGTAATTTTCGATTCATTTTAAACTATTTTTCTTATATTTATATATAGATTATTTTATATTTATATATATATGTTTTAAAACTAAAATATTTATTTATTTTAATAAAAAAGTAACTTTTATTTCATTTAATATAATTTCATTTTATCTTATTTTCTATCCAATGCAGTTAAAATTAAAATAACATTTTTATTCTCTAATTCAACTGAATTAATTTTATTTAAACTTTCAAAAACGCCACACGATGTAAGTTCCAAGTCTAAATTTAACTCTTCATTAGCAATTTTTTTACCATTTAAAAATTCTTTATTATTTAAATAAATACTTTCTCCGCAGCTTTTAGATAAAACTTTTTTAACTTGCGGCATTGTATCATTTGTAGCAATAGAACGAGCAAGATTTCCATTCTCAAAATTAGCTCGAACTAAAATAAATTTAGGAAGTTTAGAAATATTTTTTGAAGAAACTAAATCTTCAAAACCTTTTAATATACCAGTAGCTAAATCTCCAAACGAACAAGGTAAAATAATTACAATCTCTAAATCTTTATTTTGTAAATTTTCATAAATCTCTAAAGCAATAACTTTAAAACCTTCAACTCCAATTAAATTTTTATTTTCTCTTTCTAAACTTGATAAACCTAAATTAAAATAACCATCTGCTTTCGCAATTTTAAATAATTTAGATTCTTCTTCAATACCTTGAACTAACTTTAAATTAACATCATATTTTTGAAACAATTTTTCATAAACTGAGAGAATCGGACTCCAACTTATAATCTGACATTCAATATTATTCTCAAATGCCACTGCTGCAATTGCAAGCCCTAAATTTCCACTTGAAGACAGAACAATTTTTTTAATGTTTTTTGAAACAATATATTTAATTGCAGACTTAGCCCACAAATCTTTATGTGATTGTGTTTTAGTATAATATTGTGGTTTTAAATAAATAGAAGAGTTATATTTATCTGATAATTTTTTTGATTTAATAAGTATTTTAGAATCCATATAATAATTAATTGTTATAATATTATAAAACTTTATTTTTTATAAACATCATAAATATAAAATCCAGTTTCATTTAACTTTTCAATATATTTACTAAATAAATTACTTAAATAGTTTTTTCAAACTTAATAAAATAACAATATAAATAAATTAAAACTAAAATTTAAATAGATAATTCATCAATTTTTTGATTTATAATTTTATTTATATTCTCATGTAACTCATCTAAATTATCAGAATTTACAACATAATCAAAATATTTTTGATGTGTAATAAATTCATTTAATCTTTTATCTAAATCATTTAATCTTTTATCTATATCAGATTTATCTAAATCTTTATTTGAAGATAATCTTTGAAATAAAATATCTTTAGTTGGAGGTAAAATATAAATTGATGTAAATAGTTCTCTGTCCAGTAAATTATTTTCAACCATATCATAAACACTATATTCATCAGTCTCATCAATAATGAAATTTCCAGAATTAATATTATCTAAAACTTCTTTTTTTGAAGTCCCATAAAATTGATTATTTGGAGTATATTCGTAATGCATAATAAACTCATTATTTTTATACATTTTTAGATATTCATCTTTAGAAATAAAATAATAATCTTCATTATTCACTTCAGAGTCTCGTTTAGGTCTACTTGTATGAGATACAAGTTTTTTTAATTTTTGATTATTATTTAATAATTTCTTCTGAACAAATGTTTTTCCAACGCCAGAAGCTCCAATAATCATAAAAAAATGTCCCTTTTTCATATTAAATTAAATATTTAACTATTTATATAAGTTATTATACTTTCAAAAATATTATTAATTACTTATTAACTATATTTTAATTAATTTATTCCAAAATATGGTACAAATTTCCTCGAAAATGTTCCTTTGAAATGATTTTAAAACCTGCATCACGTAACAAATTATCTAATTCATCTTCATCAAACAAATAATAATATCTATCTAATCTTTCTCCGTCTAAAAAGTATGTAACACGAACTTTTTTATCATCACCTTGATCAAAATTAAACTTTTTCTTTTCAATTTGTTTTTTTACATATTCTTTCTCAGGAAACCAATTTGAAATTAAAATTCTTCCACCATTTTTATTTAAAATTCTCTTAAACTCAAGTAATGCTTTTTGTTGTAAATTTTTATCAAGTAAATGATGAAATGCAGCAATACACACAATTGCATCAAAACTATCAGTGTCCAGAGGAATACTTGTAAAATCACATTGAACAGCTATAAATCCTTTTGATGTCACTGTCTTTAATTGTCCAGAAGAAATATCAGAACCTATAAGATTTGATTTTGAAAAACCAATTTGTTCAGCTAATTGTAAATGTCGCCCACCACCACAACCTAAATCTAAAAATTGTAATTTAGAAATATTTTTATTAGAAAAACTCTCAACAAAATCTACAACAGGTTTCCAAAAATAACTTCTCTTGGTTTCCCAGTTCTCAAATATTTTATTATAAGTTTCTTCATTAATTTTATTATAATCTTTTTCCATTTTTATTTTAATCTTTCACAACTTTATCAGTAATATGTAACTTCATACCTTTAGACAAATCAAATTCAATATTTGCTCCAATTGGTAAAAAACAATGTGGAAAATAATGCCCGAACTCATCAATTTTCATAATTGGGAAATCATATTCTTTTAATAAATCATAAACAATATCTTCATAAGTAATGTGGCTTTCAGTATCCTCACAATCAAATTCAAAAATATGTCCAATAACTAAAGCATTAATTTTCTCAAAAACTCCAACTTGTTTTAATTGTGTAATTCTACCAATAACTTCTGAAATTTTTGATTTACTATCTTCTAAAAATAAAACTTTTTTATCAAAATTTGGAAAAAAAGGAGTTCCTAATAATTTTAAAATCGAAAAACTATTACATCCAACAATTTCTCCACAAAATTTCATATTTTCATTTTCACGCATAAATTTCCAAGGAAAATAAGGAATAATATCTTGTGACCCATCCATAAATCTTTCTTTAAAAAATTGACGTGTATACTCATAATCAAGTTCACGTTTATCTCCATACTTAGCATCACACCCATGAAAAGTATAAAATCCACATTTTTTAGAAATTGCCATAAGTAAAATATCGTTATCAGATTTCCCAATAAGAATTTTAGGATTTTTAGAAATTAAATCAAAATCCAAATAAGGTAATATTTGATTACAAGTTTGCCCACCTTGAAACAACCAAACTGCATTAATATTTTCATCACCAAACATATCATTAATATTTTGAGCTCTCTCTTGTGGTGAACTTGATGACACATTAAATTTATCAGATTTTCCAAAATCTGAACTAAAAACAACTTTTAAACCAAACTCTTTCATACAACTAACAAAATTATTGGCAAGTTCTTTTTGTTCATTTGATACTTTTTTAGAAGCTGCAACAACTCCAATAGTATCTCCTTTTTTTAATCTTGAAACTTTATTCATAATAAGAATAATATTTTAATATTTAAAAACATATATATTATTTAAAATATATTTATTCACATATTAGTAAACCAAGTACTAATTAATTTGGAAACTTTATCTAAATTAGAATCAAAAAAATGTCCTTCGTCAGAAAGAATTTCCAATTTAGAATTAGAATTTAAATATTTAATAGCTTTTTTAGAATCAGACAAACTAACTAACTTATCTTTATCTCCATGAATAATTAAAGTATCAACACTGCACTTAGACAACACTTCTTTCTGATCAATTTTTTCTCTTTCATCTTCAAGTTTTTCCGACACGCGAAAAAATTCCCTATAACCTTTAGAAGGATTTCCTTTAAAATCAAAATAACCTTGATTATGCATTTTATTCATAACAATATTTCCAAACTTTTCAGTAAAAGAATAATGAATTTTATCGGTAACCGGCGCAAGCAAACAAAGTTTTGATATTTTTGAAAAATCTTGATTTAAACAAATAATTCCTCCAAGAGAATGTCCAACTAAACCAATTGATTTATACTTTTGAAATCGTAAATAAGATAAAATACATTTAACATCTAAAATTCCGGAACTAATAGTAATATTTTCATCAGACGATTCACCATATCCAGTCAAATCAAAAGAGTACACATTAATATTATTCTCAGCAAGTGATTTCGCAAATTGTACAAAACGTCCATTCCATTTTCGTCCAGCTAAAAATCCATGAACAAACACAACAACATTATCACAATTATTATCCTTAGCACAATAAAAATCTCCAACTAATTTATTTTTTAATATATTTTCAATTTCAACAATTTTACTCATACTAATAAAATAATATTAATCTATAAAAACTTATATATTAACTTATGTAGTAGTTAATACAATATTCAAATATAATTATTTAGGATTTCTATATAAATAAGGTTTTGTATGTGTTAAATTTTCACTTATTCCTCTAAAACCTAAAGATACATCCATAGAATTAAATTTAGAAATAACTTATAATATTATTTCATTCTTATTTTTTAACGCAATCTTTCTAGCAACATGTTTATTTGGTGAAAATTTAAAAGGTAAATTTGGAAAACAATTAAAATCATCTAAAAATCCTTGAATATATTGATTTAAACAATCTCTAAAAAAACTACCATCATTTTTAAAACTTCTAGAATTTTCTTCATAAAATTTTTTATGATTTGGAGTAAATAGAATTTTAGTTTTATCTTTTGATATTCTTCTAACAATTTCTAAATTATCTCCCCACGGACATTCTTGATTAGAATCATAAACTCCAGCATTATACAAATTAGCACAAAAATCTAATGGTCTAATTAAACTTTGAGATATTAACTCATCAATTGATTTTATTTTAATATCCTGATAAGGAAATATAAAGTTTAAAGCAGACACTTCAACATCATCAATATAATAATCTTTAAGATTTAAAACATCAGAATTTTTACTTTGATTTAATCTTTCAGTTAAAGATACTACTTTCATATTTTTTAATGATTTTACATATTTAAATAAGTTTTGGAAATAAAAATAGTCCTACCAATTATTATTATTTGTTAAAAATATATTACAATAATTCAAATTTTTTATTTTTATCATAAACCATATCTAAAGGTTCATTCACATAATTATCAACATCTGATAAAACTCTACTTAAACAATTACTTTTTAAAGTCAAAAAATGAGTGGGAATCTCAACTCCTCTAATTAATTTAATGGCTTTTTTATTTAAAATAACATTAAAATCATTAGTTATAATATTTCCTTTATCATCTATTTGTTTCGTACAAATTAAAGTAGCTAAATCATCACAAGCTGAAAGAGCAGCAGAGAGTCTTGAAGAAAATGATTTATTTCCTGCCCCAATATAACCTGCATGTTCTAAAATTGCAAGAATATATTTTGTTGGGAATTTAAGTTCTAATAACTTATTTGCTAATGGAAATGGATGTGGCTCTTCATAATTTCCAGAATGATGGGAAAATTTCAAATAATCAATATCATGTATAATTCCTAAATTAGAATAAATGTTTTTATCTTCTCCAATGTCCTCAGCAACTTTTTCCATAAACTTTCCAACTAATTCACCATGAAATTTCCAATAATCAACTGATGCTAATCCAGATTCAATTTCTTCTTTAGTAAAATTTTTTATGATAATTTCTTGGTCTATATTCTCTAAAAAGTGTTTTTTCAATATATTTAATATTTTTTCATCAAAAATAAAGTTATTTAGAGTTTCTTTTTTTGCTTTTTTAATTAGTACTTCTCTTTTAATATTTATTTTTTTTTGAGAGATCATTGTTACTATTAATAAGGATTACAAATGATTTAAACTAAACTCTTCCCCTAGAGGGAAGGATGAATTTAGAAATTGAATTAGAAAAAGTAGGTTTTACTAAAAATGAATCAAAAGTATTTATTGCACTTTTAAAAATAGGTGAAACAACAACAACAGATATTATTAAAAAAACTGGAATTAATACCTCAAAAGTTTATGAAAGTTTAGAAAGGCTTCTAAAAAAAGGTATGGCATCTTATACTCTTATACAGAATAAAAAATATTGGAAAGGTGAAAACCCTTTAAAAATCAAAGAATTTTTAGATCAAGAAAAAAATAAAATTATTGAAAAAGAGAAAATTGTTGATTCAATGCTTGAAGAATTAACATCTATAACAAACCGAGAAAATAATGTTAAATCTCAGTATAGAGTATTTGAAGGTTTAAATGGAGTTAAAACTGCTAGAGAAAATGTTTTAGAAACTCTTGAAAAAGGAGATACTTTTTATGTTATTTTATCAAATTATAAAAATAGTAAAACATTAGATAAATATTGGGTGAATTTTCAAGAAAGAAGAGTTGAAAAAGGCATAAAATGTAGATATATATTAAATGAAAATTTGAGAGAGAATTTCTTAAAAGATAGAACAAGTTTGAAATTAACTCAAACAAGATTTGTCACACCAAAACATCTCTCTCCAATGTGGATAGAAATTTATAAAAATAAAGTTGGTATTGGTATATTAAATGAAAATCCTTCAGTTTTTGTTATTGAAAATAAAGAAATTGCTCAAGGATTCAAAGATCAATTTGAAATTCTTTGGAATCTAGGAAAAAAGTAATTATTTAATTTAAAATATTATAAATTAACCTTTATTATTTATTAGAATTAAAAAATAGTCCTGCCCAGATTCGAACTGGGGTCACAAGGCTCAGAACCTCGGATGATAGGCCACTACACTACAGGACTTATATAATATACTAACTAGAATTGTTTAAATAAATTTAAACAATATACTTAATAAAATAAAAAGTATTAAAACCCTAATAACTTTTTCTTTTCACTTAAATAGAAATTTAATAAATAATCTAAATTTACAATATCTTCTTCATTATACTTTAATAAAATACGAAGTGCATTTTCATCACCACGTAAATAACGTTTCCACAATCTCACAGCCTCACGACCATCAACTTCTGCAACTTCACCGTCACGAACAATCCCTAACTCTTTTTCAATTTTTTTAAGTCCACCAGCATAACCTAATTCCTTTAATAAAAATCTTAAATCAAAATGTACAAAATTAAATTTTTCACCAGATTTTTGTTCAATAAAAGGCATATCAAATTGTTTCCCATTAAAAGTTACAACCGTATCAAACTCTCTTAACTTTTTATAACCTTCTTGCATATCTTTATCGTGAATATAAATGTGTGAAGTTTCACCATCATAAATTCCAAGAACTGTAAGTGTATCTGTCCATCGAGAAAGTCCAGTTGTCTCAATATCTACAAAACAAATTTTCCCTAAATCTTTTAATCTCCAATGTTGATTTAAATTTAATTTATCTGTAAAATATTTTAAATTTTTATCTTCTACGTGTTGCCGTGAGAAAGCAATTTCATTTCGAATAGTTGCTTTTTTCTTTTCAGAAATAAAATCAATCTTATCATAATTATCGCAATAATCTTTCCAAGATTTAATACCAGCTTCCCAAAGTTTCTTCTCAACATTTTCAGAAACTCCATCAATATGTACAAAAGTATTTTCAATCATAATAATGAATCGAATTATTAGTTTAAAAATAATAGTTACTCTGTACTCAAAATATGAAAAATAAAAATCTAATTTTTAAAAATCAGATTATAAACTATAATTAAAAAGTAATAGATTTAGAATCTCTTTCTTCAACAAGTCTGGAAATAAACTCTTCAATAGAAGAAGTAAACTCAACATTACGTCCATTCACAACTTCACGAGTACGTACAGACACATTTCCTTCTTTAATATTCTCATCACCAAGAACAAGTGTATAATTTGGTTTTCTTTCATCACGAGCAATAGCAATTTTTTTCCCAACTCCTAAATTATCAAAATTAGTCTCAACTCTAAATCCAGATTCAACTAATTTAGTTTTAATCTCATTACAATAATCTTGATGTCTGTCAGCAACATTAATAATCTCAACTTGATTAGGTGCTAACCATAACGGAAACTTACCTGCAAAATTTTCAATCATAACTGCCATAAATCTTTCAAGTGAACCAAGTACTGCTCTGTGAATCATAACAGGTTGCTCTTCAGTTGAATTTTCATTTTGAAACTTTAAATCAAATCTATCAGGTAAATTAAAATCTAATTGAATTGTAGCTGTTTGCCAAACTCTCTTTAAACAATCACGAATTCTAAAATCAATTTTAGGTCCATAAAATGCACCGTCTCCCTCACAAATTTCATATTTTTTCCCAGTTTTATCAAGAGCAGCAGCAAGCGATTTCTCTGCCTTATCCCAAACTTCTTCAGAACCAACTCTTTTCTCTGGACGAGTAGATAATTCAATCTCATAATCCATTTTAAAAACATCATTATAAACATAATCTACAAATTCTAAACACTTAGCAATTTCATCTTCAACTTGCGCCATAGTACAAAAAATGTGAGCATCATCTTGACAAAACTTACGAACTCTAGTCATACCAGACAAAGCACCAGAAAGTTCATTTCTATGTAAAGCACCAAAATCAGCAATACGCATTGGTAACTCTTTATAACTTCTAAAATCATTTTTAAAAATTAAACAATGAGAAGGACAATTCATAGGTTTTAAAGAAAACTCTTGACCCTCAACATCAAAAACAAACATGTCATCTTTATAATGTTCCCAATGTCCAGAAGTTTCCCAAAGTTTTTTATTAAACATATTTGGAGTCATAACTTCTTTAAACTCATATTTTTTATACAAATCACGAATAAAATTTTGTAAAGTTCTATACACTTGAAATCCTTTAGGTAAAAAGAAAGTCATACCTGGAGCATACTCATGAGTCATAAATAAATCCATTTTCTTTCCAATAATTCTATGATCTCTTTTCTTAGCTTCTTGTAGCATTTCAAAATGTTCAATAAGTTCTGATTTTTTCCAAAATGCAGTACCGTACACACGGTTTAATTGTTTATTTTCAGTATTTCCACGCCAATATGCTTTTGTAATTTTTTCTAACTTAAAAGCTTTAATTAAACCAGTTCTAGGTAGGTGAGGTCCACGACACAAATCAGAGAAATCCCCTTGGCCATAAAATTGAAATTCATCTCCTATAACAGAACCTTCACCCTTTTCTTCTTCAGATAAAGTTCCAGCAGATAGTGATTCGATAATTTCAGTTTTATATTCGTTATCTTTAAAAAATTCAAGAGCTTCTGATTTTGATTTAAAAGATTTTTTAACATCTAAATTTTCTTTAATAATTTTTTGCATCTCTGCTTCAATTTTTGGTAAATCAGATTCTACTAATTCATCACAATCAACATCATAATAAAATCCACCTTCAATAGCTGGACCAATAGTAATTTTAGCATTAGGGAAAACTCGTCCCATAGCTTGCGCAAAAACATGCGCTGTTGTATGTCTAAGAATTTCTAAACTCTCAACATTTTTAGGAGTTAATAACTCAATTTCACAATCATCCTCAATGGTCGTCGTTAAATCTGAAAGTACGCCATTTATTTTAGCTGCAACGCACATCCTAGCTAAACCTTCAGAAATTGACCTAGCAATCTCTAAAGCATTTGTAGAATTTTCAAATTCTTTAATATTTCCATCTGGTAAAGTGATTTTAACCATATTAATACTAAAATTATCAGATTTATAAATATAAGTAAAATAAAATAAAAACAAGTACTAAAAATAAACAAGAAAAAATAATAAAATAATAGATAATTAATATAAATTAATTATTTTTATAATCAATATAAATTAAATCTAAATCTTTTCGACCAACACCAATCCCACCAACACTTAACTTAGTTTGATATTTAATATAATTAATCATTTCATTTAATTCTTCAGGTAATTCAGACTGATTTGGAACTAAATCTCCCTTCCAAGAATCAAATTCAACAATATTTGCACTCATTTTTTCATTATCACAGTTTGCTCTGATTGTTAAATATTCTTCAATCGTTTCATCTTCAAACTCATAAGATTCAATAAAAGGAATTTTATCAAAAATTTCATTAGCAACATCAACTTGATTAATCCATAAATAAGATTTATTAACAGGAGATGCTGCGATATTAGTATACAAAGTGCGCAGATAAGTTAAATCAAGTGGCGCTTTTCCACGTGCTCTGCCAGTTGTTTCTCCAAACTCATTATATACAAGTCTTAACACATCACCAAGCACTTCACGATCATTAGGATTTTGTTTAACAACTTCTAAAAAATCATTTTCAGTTGAATCAAAATCTAACTTATATTTTTCTAAAGTACCACATCGATTTGGTGCTAAATCACGATCACCAAACTCGCCAATAAAAGCCCCATTTCCAACACGTGACGGAAATAACTTTGTAATCATATGAATTTCTTGAGGAACAATAGGAATTCCTTGAGAAATAAAAACCCAGTTAGGATCTACAATACTAGAAGTTCCATTTTGATTATTTTGTGATAAACTTAAAAAATAACTTTGTGAAGTTTCATTTAATAAAGGAACACCACGTAAAACATCTTTAGGAAGTTCTGTACAAATTTTAAAATTTACAAGTTCTCCAAATATTTTATTATACTTTGAAATATGTTCCTTTAAAAATTCAACATCTGTAATTTTTTCAAAATTTAAAATAACATCTTGTTTCACATTATCTCTCTCCTTTACAATCCCATCAAATTCTGCACGAAGTGATTTAGATAATTTAGATAATTTTAAATCTAATTTTCTTTTATCAGATTCAACAACATCAGCCATACACAATCCATCACGTTTAGCAGCATGCCCATACACATCAGCAATTCCAGACCCAGTTGAAAATTTTCCACGAAAACCATCAAGTGCCCTATACGCTTCAATAATAATGTTAACTCTAGGGTCAATAATTAATTTACCAATAAATAAATTATTTTCTTTAAATTCATCAATTTCTTTTTTAAGTCCAGCTAAATCTACAACACATCCAGCTCCTACAATATTCACAAAACCTTTTTTAGTGATAGTTGAAGGTAGCACATGGCCTGTAACTTTAACACCATTTTCAGCAACTAATGCATGGCCACCATTCGGGCCTCCATTACTCCTTATAGAATAACCTAAAATTTTAATTTCTGTATCAAACATATTACACACATATTCAACACCTTTGTTAATAATATTTGAAGAAAGCGCATTAATAACTTTCCCTTTACCTTCATCTCCCCAAGAAACACCAAGGACAGATTTAACATTATAATTCATCAATTAGATTATAACAAATATCATATATAAAGTTTTCTAAATAAAACAAAGTAAATACTATCAAATAACCATCATTTATAAACAAAAACATACTCTTTATACTATGGAAACCGAGAAAAAAGTAAACTTAATGGAATTTGATTCCAACCCAAATATTGGATTATATATGTTTGCAAATGATAAATTCGCAATCATTGGTATTGATGCAAATAAAGAGAAAATGAAAGCAATTGAAAACGTATTAAATGTACCTGTGTACAAAGTATCTGTGTTATCAACTGAACTAGTAGGGATTTTTGTAGCTGGAAATGATGATTTTTTAGTTGTACCTGCTATGTATGAGGATGAAATGAAAGAATTTGAAAAAATTTGTAAAAAGCACGATGTTAAATTATTAGTTAAAGATTTTAAATTAAATACTTTAGGAAATAACTTATGTTTTGGAAATAAAACAATCTTAATTAATCACGAATACCCTAAATCCTTTGGAGTAGAGTTAGCAAAAGAAACAGGATACAAAGTAATTGAATTAAAAGTACCTGAATACCACAACGCTGGAGCAATTGCCACATTTAAAAACGGCAAATATTATATGTCTCAAGAAGTTGGTGAAAAAGATGTAAAAGATATTGTAGATGAAATTGGAGGAATTGGAACAATTAATGCTGGTTCAAACTTTGTATCTTCAGGAATTGTAGGAAACTCAAACGGAGTTTTAATCGGTTCAATGTCTACAACAGTTGAAATTCAAAATGTTGTTGAAGGATTAGATTATCTCTAAATCTTTGATTTTGAGATTCTAAGAATGATATTTAATTGAATTTTAATTCAATTAAAATAGCATTGTTAATATTTATAATTAAAAAATAATTTTTAAAATTATATTTTCTTTCTTAAATTTTCTTTCTTTGTAATAAAAATATTTATAAATATTAATTTTATTATTTTATTATGTCACTTTTTAAAAAAGAATTAAATATTGAATATTATGAAAATCTTTTAAAAAAAAATACTGAAAAACGAACATTAATCGGAAAGTGTCTATATGCAGAAACTAAGATTGAATTTAATAAACTTAATGTTTATCATTTAGCAAACAGGACTGATAAAAATTGTGAAGAA